>CAZTVB010000161.1:0-6534 GCA_964616315.1 uncultured Rikenellaceae bacterium | reverse complement strand
CTGTTGCAGCTCTTATGGCTGTTAGTGCAAGTGCACAAATTAAAGTTAATGTTGGTGGTGGGTTATTATTCCCAACAGGTGATTTCGCTGACGTAGCAAAAATGGGATTTGGTGCAAACGTAGGTGGAAAGTATATGTTAAATGAAAAAATGGCTGTTGGCGCTAACATTGGCTATTTTATGATGGGTGAAGAACTTGATGGCGTGAAAATCTCTATCATGCCTATCACTGGTAACTTTACTTATTTTTTCGGTGCTGAAGGATTAAAACCTTATGTTGGTGCTGATTTAGGATTCTATATGTCAAAAGTAAAGTATGATGATTCTTTTGGTATGGATGATGAATCAGAAACAGATCTTGGATTTGCACCTGTTGTTGGTTTTGAGTATGGTTTAAGCGATAAATTAACTCTAGATGTGAATGCTAAATATCACTATATTAATACAGAAGATGATGCAACAAAAGCTTTTGGTGTTAATGTAGGTGTAGTTTTCGCTTTCTAAGCAAACGAATTATAAAAAACCGTCCCAAAATACTTGGGACGGTTTTTTATTGTTAAAAAACAAAGAAAAAGATGATTAAGAAATTTGGATTCATAGCAGTTGCTGTTCTAATTGCATTTAGTGCAAATGCACAACTTGAAAAAGGTAAAATTCTTGTGGGGGGTAGAACAAATATGTCGTTTACCTCGGTTAATGAAAACCATGCTTACGATGGTTCAAGTGTTGGCGAAATAAAAACCCAAATGTTCGAATTCTCTCCCGAGATTGGCTACTTTGTTATGGATGGTTTTGCCATTGGAGCAAACATATCCTACAGAAGTGTTAAGGGAAAGATAGGCGATGGCGATTGGTCAGATCCATCGAGGTATACAGGAGTTTCGGCTTTTGGAAAGTACTATTTGGACTATGGCCAATTTAAGCCTTTTGGAATGGCCAAATTAGGTTTTATGACCCAATCGCAAGGTAGCGACGATGCTGATAAATATAGAGGACTTTCTATTGGCTTTGGTGTGGGCGGTGCTTACTTTATTACCGAATCAATTGCATTTGAAGCAGGTTTGGTTTACGATTACACCAAGTTTAAAAATAAAGAAGATAATAAATACGTAATTAAGCAAGGCCAATTAGCTATTAGCGTTGGTGTTGTTGTTGCTTTCTAATTTAGAGAATCGTGACAATTTAACTGCCCTCAATAGGCTCTTTGGTTCAAAACACGCATAATTATAAATAAAAAGCCTCTGAATAATCAGAGGCTTTTCTATGCTTAAAAGAGTCTATTTATTATCCTTCAGTAGTTTTCTAATTACAGTATCGCCGTTCTTAGCGGTAAATTTAACCAAGTAAATTCCATTTGGAATTTCCTGTGTACTAACACTAGTTGCTCCGTGTGTATTGATATCGATAACTTTTTGGCCAAGAATATTCGAAACCTCAACCCTACTTATCTTGTCGGTTAGTGTGAACTTAATTTCATTGTTAAATGGGTTGGGGTAAACATTTAGGCTAACCAAAGAATTATCGTCAATACCAGTAGAGGTTAGTTGAATAGGTACATCTACATTGGCATCGGTTACAGTAAAATCGCCATTAATATCATAGTAAGTTGTTGCTGTTACGGTATAGGAATAAGTTCCATTAACCTTTTGCACGGCAGCCACACCAGAACTATTTGTTAAAATTGGTGAGTCTGAACCTATTGTTATTTGTGCATTCTCAATTGGCGAACTGGTTGTTTTGTTTGTTACGGTAAAGGTAACTGTATATGTTGGTGGGTTAACAGTTAAGGTTATCTCATTGCTCTCCCCAGAACATCCAGCGGTATTGTAACCAACCGCTTTTATTCTTGTGTTATTTACAGGGTTACTAATAACAATGTTGTCTGAAGCAGAAGGTACACCCTGCGAAATATCATCTATAAAGAACGCATAAACACTCCCTCCTGAAGCTGTAAGCGTAACGGCTGTTCCCTCTGTTACAACATTGGATGGAGTTGCAATCAATGTTATACTTGGACTGGAGTACTCAGAGGTAAGATTCAGATTTTTAGTAATCTCGCAACCGTAAACATCGGACACAATTACAGTATAAGCACCAGCAGTTAATCCCTCCTGATCTTTCTGTCCATTAACAATTCCATTTCCATCGGTGGTTGACCACGCATAAGCATAAGGATGCGACCAACCATTTACAGTTAGGTAAATTGATCCATCGTTACTGTTAGGACATGTAGATTTATTTACAGTAGTAGCAACTTCCAAAGGATACTCGGGTTCACCAATGTTAAAGGGAACTGTTACTGTGGCATCGTCAGCAGGTTCAGAGGATGTTCCCATATCATCGGTAATAGTTACAGTGTAATCTCCTTTTGAAAGACCTGTTGCAGTTACAACATCAGTTTGTCCATTGCTCCAAGAAATAGTAATTGCACCAACAGAATTAGTATAAGCAACTATTGCAAAACCATCGCTTCCACCCTTACACTTTGGATTAGCAAATGCTGAAATATAGGCATTAAGTAGATTATCGTCGGTAAGGTTAAACATTGTATCGACCAAACATCCATTATTGTCATTAACGGTAAGAACATAAGTTCCTCCCCTTAAATCGGTAATATTTGCATTAGTTGAAGTAAATCCATTTGGGCCTTGCCAGTTATAGGTAGTTGGACCCACCAAATTATTTACCGTAAGAGTAATTGAACCATTAGGCAAAATTGGGTTAGAGGAGGTATTATTTAAGGCAACACTTCCTGTAAATGTAATTTTTGCTGGCTGAGTAACGGTAAATGTTTTACGCTCCTCGCACCCGTTGGCATCAATAACAGTAACAGTATAATTACCTGCAGTAACATTACTCTGATCCTCAACTGTTGGAATGTAACCATACCCATCCTCTGAATCCCACAGGTATGTGTAAGGTGCTGTACCTCCTGTAACTGTGATATTAATTTCTCCATTTTGATTTGCATAGCAACCACTTACATTTACAATGCTTTCATTAATAGTAATTGGGCTTGGATTGTTTAATTTATAGTATTTACGTATGGTTCGAGTTTGGTTATCGGTAATATCAACGTAATAAGTTCCAGCATCTAAATTTTGGAAAGTAACAGGATTTGAATAAGTTCCAGAACCAATAACAGATCCACCAACCTTAGCAAAAGCATAGGAATATGGAGCCTCGCCTCCACCGAATATGGTAAAAGTTAACGCACCATTGTTGCCATTGTTACAAGATATTGGCGTTTCTTCTGGTAAAAAATGTATGTTAATATGTTTTGCAAAAAGCATATCCCTGTTCACACCACCATTTGTAAAAGATCCAATACCCGGAACATTAATGGTTGCAGACTTAAATGATGTTCCTAGCACTGTATTTCCATCAGGGGTTATTGACACCGAGGATGCTTCGTCATCTAAACTGCCGCCCAAACGAGTCGAGCCTAAGTATTGCCCATTAGAATTATAGTTAATAAGGAAAATGTCTTGTCCTCCAGCATTCGCTAAGGTGTCTCTTTTTTCCGTATGGCTTGGCAAATAAGTTAATGATTTGTAATAACCTGCAACACTAATTACACCGTCTCTATATGATGATGCGTTTAACATTTCATCTCCTAAACCGCCTACAATATTAGCCCATAATAAACTCCCTGTAGAATTATACCTTGCCACCCATCCATCATATGCATTACAAGCAAGTGTTAGAAAATTACCACCAGATTCATTATCGAAAGTTAAAGTTGTATTACCCTGTCCAATAGCATAAAGATTTCCCTCTGAATCAGATGAAAATTTTGCGCCTTGTACGATATTCGTACCACTTCCTGCTGTTGAACCCCTAATTACACGAGCCCACTCTACATTTCCAATATCCGAAATTTTGAAAATAGCAACAGCCTTATTTCCAATGGCACTAACAGAGACTAAAGGATCTGTTTCAACAACGGAAACACTGCTTGTAAAATCTATTGCGATATAAACTCCATTACTTGGCGCCAAAGCAATTCCCCCTGTGTTACGAGCATAGGTAGGAGACGAAAAGTGTTTGTGCCAAAGATATGATCCTGCTGAAGTATACTTCACTATATAACCATCTCCTCCTGTATTTCCAACAGTTTTGGTTAATGGTGCTGCTGCACCTAAAATAGTAAAGGAAGAACTAACAAAATATCCACCAATATATATGTTATCGTTAGAGTCAGTTACAACCCCAAACCCACGATCATCGCCAGTTCCTTGACCAATATCATAAGCCCAAAGCAAATTTCCATTGGTATCATATTTTGCTAGGTAAGCATCCTGAACCCCTGCACTTGTTAAAGGTATGCTAGGATTAGTGGTGGTTGTATTAGTACTACCAAAAACACACGCTTCGGTTGTACTCCTAAATTGTCCCGAAATAATAATGTTTCCTTGACTATCAACATTTAGACCCTTAAGGTTGGTAGCATCTTTGTTACCAATATTAACCAGCCAAGCAATAGAGCCATCAGGGTTATACTTTGCTAGAAACGGAGTATTAGCTGTTGCATCAAGAGTGAAAGCCGTGCCAACAAATGTTGTTGAAGCATTTTTTGCACCAGCAACAATTATATTACCATTTGCATCCACCTTAGTAAGTTGATTGAAAATATCTCCAGTTCCAGTTACATGCTTTCCCCATTCCCAGTTCTGCGAAAATAACTGAATACTTGGGAATAGAAAAAAAGTAAATAGGAGTAATTTTAAATGTTTCATAGCTGGTCAGTTTTAATTTTTAGAGCCAAAAATCGTACCTTATAGAAATATTCCATAAAAATATATTAACATTACATCTAAACCAAGTATTTTGTTGCACTAATCAAATGAATTTTGATTAACTTACTCTTTATGAGGTTTAAGGTAAAACTAAATGGCTTAAATGTTAAACAAGTTTTTGTTGAAATTTTCAACCTTACTTCAGTATTTCTCCTCGTTGGTGAAAGGGCGAATAAATCCTAGGTTATTTGAAAGTATTAAAACCTATGTAATGTTTATTGGCTATCCACGCAGTGGACATACACTAATTGGTGCATTGCTCGATGCCCATCCAAATATGATTGTTGCTCACGAACTGAATGCTTTGCAATACATTAAGCGTGGATTCTCCAAAAACCAAGTTTTTTCATTGTTGCTGAGCAATTCAAGGAGTAACGCTAAAGCGGGTAGAATGTGCACTGGGTATTCCTACTCAGTGCCAAATCAATTTCAGGGCAGATATACTGATTTAATTGTTATTGGCGATAAAAAGGGTGGCGGAAGTGCATACCTGCTAAAAGAAAACCCAAGTTTGCTTAACATTATAGAGCAACGAGTTGGAATACCTGTAAAGTACATTCACGTTTACAGAAATCCATTCGATAATATTACAACATGGGCCAGAGGCGGAAATCTGGTTAAGAAACCTGTTACCGAAAAAGATTTGGAACTGATAATTTCCAAGTATTTTGCCACCACAGAGATGATTTATCAACTAAAAAAAGATTCAAAAATTGAAATCATCGATATAAAGCACGAGGATTTTATAAAACATCCGAAAGAACTGTTAAAGTACCTTGTAAATAAAATTGGACTGGAAACAAATGAAGATTACCTTGAGTCGTGTGGCAAAATTGTATTTGAGAATCCAAAGAAAACAAGACATAGTATAGATTGGCCTGAACATCTTATAAATTTGGTAATGCAAAATATGGCTCAGTATCCTTGGCTGGCGGATTATAACTTTGATAATTAAAGATTGATGAGAGAGCCAACATATATATTCATTGGTTACTGCGATAGGTCGGGCTCTACCTTTCTCTTAAACGAGTTAAATAAAATTGAAGGAGTTGTAGTTTGCCCTGAACTTGATTTGCTGGTTAGAGTTTTGCTCAAAAATCCACGCAATGAAATAAATCCTAGATTTTTGAGGAATTTTCGACAAGCAATTTCGAATGAAAAGAAATTTGCCCTTTGGGATATCCCTATAGGTTCAACTGGATGTAAAAGCAAAATTGATTTGTTCTTTAAAATTATAGATGATTATTCACAAAAGTTCACTAAAAACCCAAAATTTATTGTCTTTAAGGAGCGTAGTATTTTGGAGTATTACAATGTTCTGGGCAATTTAAATCGAAACGTTTGTTTTGTGAGTTTAATGCGAGACCCCCGTGCAGTTTTTGCATCGCAGAAACGAACAATCAACCTTTCACAAAATAGGCTAATGTCGAATAATGCTTTAACTACTGCTAGAATATGGAATAGGCATTGCAGAACAAACGAAAGAATCGATATAAAAACAATAACTTACGAAAGACTTATTAGTAATCTTGAATTCACTATCCAAAGTCTTTTCAGGTGGATAGAAAAATCGGATAGTTCATTGTCTTACAAAACAGACTTAGAAGTACAACCAATCTACGACAAAATCAATGAAAAGCACATTCTGGTTAGTGAACCTCCAGTTATTGGTAGAATAAGTGCTTGGAAAAAAGAACTATCAGCATCCGATGTAGCAATTATTGAGCATATTTGCT
>CAZTVB010000160.1:0-6541 GCA_964616315.1 uncultured Rikenellaceae bacterium | reverse complement strand
GTTTAGCAAAAAACTCATTGGCGAAAAACCATTGGGAGTTACACCAGTTACATTACCCTGAGCATCGGTTGAAACGCTAACAGGGTATGCAATATCGATTTTAGGATTCCAATCGCCATAAAGGTTGTGCGTTAGAGCATCAACCTCAACATTAATGGGCTTACGACGTGTAAACATCCCGCCCAAACCAAACAGAACCTTTGCGTGTGCGCCAATGGTTAAATCTTGGTCAACCATCCTTGAGTAACCAAACGAGAACTCACGATAGTACATAGCATTAACCCCAGGATTTCGGGTTTTAAGCCCATCGCCCAAGTACTGGGTGTTGCCATCGATAAACATTGAGAGAAGCTTTTTCGATGCAAAAATCTTCGTTTCAATTCTCTCTGTCCATGCAAAGCTAAAGTACTGCTTGTTATCGTACATAAACCCAAACGAAACAGGGGTATAGTGAACCTCGCCCGATACAAAATCCCAACTGTGCATTTTGGAAACCAGCGCATTTAAATCAAGATTCGATGAACCATTGGCTATTGTACTATACGAGAATGCTGTGGAGTTAAAGTTTAAGTGTAACGACGATAGCAATGGCAACCCCAAGTACTGCTGGCAATTTATTTGAACGGCGGGATTTACAAAATTAGATTGAGGTACGTTATGCATCAGGAATAGAGTGTGATCCTGCTGTGCCACCAGCGTATTGTACGCGATAACCATTATAAAACCTAAAACTGCAACCCTAAACATGCGCATAACACTACTTGCTTGAGTAGACAAAATCGACCCTTGCCGCCACCTGAATCTTCAGTCCATAAAGGTTAAAGTAATTTGCATTCTCTGGAGTAATGGCATCCTCGGTAATTTCCAATCCGCTGTAAATAACAACGTATTGGCTATTGGCCAATAAATCAATCCGCTCCCTAGTAAGGTCAACCCTAAACGACTCAAACCTATTAGAAACTACACCATCAAAAACTGTAGCGGCGGGAATTTCTGCTCTTGGGTTATATAGCGAGTCAACAATATTATATCCAGCATCTAAAAAATAAATTTGGGCAAAGCATCGCATTGGATAGCTGTTCCACACATTAGTGCGAATCATAAAATACTCTATCATCTCGGCTTGGCTATATATCTCCTGAATATTAAAGGCAATAGTATCGGCATAGAAAGCAAATTCGTACTTTGCCCAATCGGGAACATCCTCGGTTAAATTGATTGTAGGTAATCCGAGTGTAAAAAAATTGGTTGTGGACTTTACTTCTGTTATCCCAACGGGGAAAGAATACGATGGGCTCACTATAATCCCACTGGGCATAGGTTCAATATTCCTTGTGCAGTTTACAAAGAAAAGCCCTAAAACACACAGGAACAACAGATATTTCCGATTCCTTAATATTATCATTCAAATAAAAATATGAGGGAAGTTACAACATAATTAGGACATAACATATCAAGAACTACAAAGAGCGCATTTTATTATACTCACACTCCAATAGTTCACGTGTTATTGGTCGGCCATGCGCAGGAAGGAATAGGGTGCAGTTCGTTTTTAGCAACTTGGCCCAACTGGCCATTAGGGTTTTTACATCGTCGGCAAAAGACGGAAATACTGAGTTGCTAAAGATTCCAAAAAGGGCATCGCCTACAATTGCAATTTCATTATCTACAATAACACTAATTGAGCCTACAGAATGCCCGGGAGTGGAAATAACCCTAATATTGGTATCTTCTACATTCAAAACCATTTCATCTAGTACAAGCAACTCCGGACGGAAGTGCTTGAACTCTAGTTTATACCTAAAGCAACGATTTCCTAAAAAAGAGATAACCCTAGAGAATCGGTTTGTGCCTTTGGGAGCGGGGGAAAAGCCACGCAGGGCAAATTCTTCCTCGGCATTTCCAAGAATTATCCTATACCCCTTTTCTTCCGATAGTCGCTCGGCATTCTGGCAATGGTCAAAATGGGTATGGGTTAAAATTAAGTACCTATCGGCTTGCAAAGAGTTCGATACTTTTGTAATTCTTCTTAATAGCCTACGATACCCAGGTTTTTTCCCTGTATCAACAAGAATAAGAGTGCTTTTCAATGGAATGAGGTAGCAGTTACACCTACCAAATAACACCCTGTAAATAACGATTCCATTGCTTGTTGACCAGCGTTTCATTAAGTGAAACCTAAAAGTTTGAGTAAATAACGGCGCCTTTATTATCAACTACCAAGTAAACCAACTTTTCGCCCGATGCACTTTGTCCAATCAGGTTGATTTCGTTGCTCGATATGCTAAAGACTTTAGAGATTGAGTATGAGTTAACTGATTTTATTGGAATTAGTTTCTCAACCCGTCCATCGCCAGAATTTATAACTGCAATTAGATGAGCAAAAACGCCTGAGGGGTTTGCTACAACGCCCAATTTATCATCGGTGTACGACTGGTAATTAACAAACGCCAACACTTTACCCTCAGAGTTAACCACATCTACCAAATTACCTGTTGCGGGTATTACTGCCTTCCAAATAGCATTTCCTGCAGAATCGACCTGCGTTAGGCTAATTGAATTGAATATATTATCGGCCCACTCAGTTGGTTCGCCAAATCCAAGAATAGCATTCTGGGTAATTTCATCGAACAGTAAAAAACAAGGCGACGATGTTTCCTCCATAGTTTTTTTGAAAGTAACACCGCTCTTAGAATCAACCCTTACGTATGTGTTGATGTTACCAGCAGTGGTTTTTGCGTTTACTAAAGCAACGCTGCCATTATCGAAACCATCAACTAACTTGGCGCAATCGCCATTCTCCATATTGGGCAATCCAACCTCGCGAACCCACTCAACAGCTTTACTGGAATCCACCTTAGCCACAAATGCAATTGGCTTTTTTGTGGGTTTATTCAAATAACCACTCACATACTGAGGGTTACCCTTCAGGTACGAAACGTTGTAAACAACAAAAGGCTCGTTGGTTTTTTCGCCAACAAAAGCAAAGTTGGGCTGTAGAGGAACTCTCTGCCTACCAACAGCATATCCAAAACTAGATTTTTGAAGTTGTTCCTTATTCAGATAACTTTTCAACCTCAAAAAATTATCGCTCATCAATGCTACAACTAAATCATTCTCGGATTTCACAAAACCTTTTAGTCCATCAAAACCATTATAGTACTTAATGAAGAACTCTTTGTGGTTCAAGACCTTCTCGGAGTCGATATTTGCAGCAAGATTATCCAGTGAGGCAAGTGTATTTTTGTGATCCATGCTTAAGCGATGATAGTACCTCAACTTTTTGTTCATTATAACGGAACTACTATCGGCTGGATTATTTAACGATGATTTGCTGCTTATTAGTAAATCCTGATATGTATTATGATACTCAAAAAGATTTCGCACAATGGAATTGTTATCATACTTGCCTAAGCGAAACAAGAAAAACTCGTCGAACGATTTGAATCGTTCATTTGGCGAAAGAGTATCAACCAAACCTAACTTCCTACGATTGGACAAAAACAAATCCTGAATACTTGCTATTTCCTTCCTCAGCGGCAAAATATCGTTACCGTATGTGTCCTTAAATTTTGCCACCCATCTTCCGTAGTCCCATACAAAAAAGTTATTAACCAAAAAGTCGCTATTCGTGATACCATCTAGTCTAAAAGTCTCAATTGACTTTACAGCGTACTGTTGCTTATAGTTCCCAACGGGAAATTTTGAAATTAAACTTTGATAAACTTTAAAAGTGTCGATACTATTCGAATATTGGATATTGAGAGAATCGAGCAGTTTCAGAAAATCCGTATCGGCTCTCAACAATGCCTCGTTTAGGTTTCTATAATCAACATTAATATCATTGAAAATTTGAACGCATGTATTGTAGTACCCCTTTGATTTTTCCAATGCACTATAAATAAGCGCCACGGTATCTTTATAACTTTTACAGTAACTCAATCTTTTTTGAAGAAATGCCATAGCATCCTCCTGCTCAATTTTTTTCCCCGGCTGAGGGGTTAATAAATTAGCATAGTACTCCCTGTTTCTACGAACATCACCATCCTTTAGATAAACAGTAAATAGATTGTAAAACAAAACCGCATTGTTCGACCAATAGTTAGCCTGCTCAAAATCCCGTAAAGGGTCTATTTCCTTCAATTTTTGCTCACAAACATTGCCTAACTGAATGTAAGTATTCGAAAAGAAAGGGTTTTGCTGCTGAAAGGCTAGCAGTTGTGTGTATGCTTGATTCGGATTCAACGTTGATAGCCGTTCATACAAATCGTCATAACGAATCTCCTGCGAAAAAGCCATTTTAGGGGTTCCCCATGTAATAGAAAGAATGAGAACTGATATTAATCGGATTCCTTTATTTGACAGATTCATAACTCTCATTTTAAAATTATTTATTGCCATCCTCAATAACCTCAAGAATATTGAACTCAACCCTTCGGTTCTTAGCCTTATTCTCGTCGGATGTATTGGGAACCAATGGTTTAGTCAATCCATAACCTTTAGCAACAATTCTATCGGCAGGTACATTATTGTCAAGCAGATAGCTAACCACTGCCTGAGCTCGCTTTTCTGACAGTTTAAGGTTATAGCCTGCGTTCCCAACATTGTCGGTATGCGCAGCAATTTCAATTTTGATGTTGGGATTATCCAGAATTAGCGTTACAACCCTATTAAGCTCTGGGAAGGATTCCGAAGATAAATCGGCTGAGTTTGAGCCGAAATTAATATCGTTTAACCGAATGGAGGTTTTTGTTTTCAAGGGAACTAATTCTGCTTCAACCGCTGTAGGCTCCTCCTTTGCTAGGTCAACAACTTGGTTAAAGAATGAGTAACCCTGCGCCCCGCGCACTGTAAACTCGTACGAGTCGCCCTCGCGAAGCATTGCGGTTACCTTTCCATTTTTGATATCCTCGGCAGTAAAGGTTATTGTTTCGTCGCGGTTCAGGTTTGTAATAAGAATTTCGCCTGTTAGGGATTGATTGCTTTCAGAATCGAAAATCTTAATATCAACAGGTTTCTTTTTGGGTGTTAGAGGGAGTTCCCTCACAAATTTTGAGAAAACAATATCGCCTTCGAGTTTGAAAAGAAAAGTACTATCGTTAAACCACGGCACATTAGTTTTGATATTATAGTTGCTCCCCAACGGAATTGAAAACCTATACAGCCCAGGCTGAACCATCTGTGCTTTAAACGATTTGCCAGGATTATCAACATTCTCGGCAATAACATTAGCTTCTAGAGGTTTAAAGATATCCTTATCGTAAACGGTTAAATCGAGTTGAATTGAGTCGAAAACCTCAATTAGTTCAGGGTTCGAAATTTTATTATCTCCTCTATAATCGACCATAAAACTGGCAAATGAATAGCCGTGTTTACGAACATCAACAATATAGTTTGCCTTGTCAAGAAGATGAAGCTTATACTCGCCTGTATTCTTATCGGAAATAAAATTGCCTAACACTTTCAAGGTGGTAGGTTCAAAAACAGTAAGAGTTGCCTCTACTGGACTTTTATCCTTTAATGCAACAATTTTCCCTACGGACTCAATGGTTTTAAGTGGCTGAAACGCTTGTGCAAGAGCAATTCTATATATAGTTCCAGTCTGAACATTCTTTTCAGCCCACTGGTTCAGAAAGTAGAGTTTACCATTAACAAACCTCGGGTTAATATCATTGAACTTTGTCTTAGTATCGGCAATAAGCTCGGGTAATTTCCATGAATCGGCAAAAATCATTTGAGTATGATAGATATCAAAGCCATCCCTGTAGGTTTCAGCATTTATTGATGAGAAGTAGAGAGTCTTTCCGTCGTTTGAAATGACTGGCCCGCACTCACAGCCCTTATTAATTGCATCGTGAATAGGTATTGGTGTAATCCATTCCCCTTTAGGGTTTTTAGTGCTTTGATATATTTTTTGACAGAGCCCAGATTCTTTCGGTTTACGAAACTCTAAGGTTGGCTGCAACACAGAAAAAAACAATGATTCTTCACCTGGGGTTATGCTGGGGTAGCACTCATTGGCCAAGGTATTTATGGGCTCTCCCATGTTTATAGGCGTGCTCCAGCCATCAGTAGTTTTAACAGAATAGTAAATATCAAACCCGCCCTTGGAATCGCTAAAATCGGCCTGATAGAACAACTTTTTACCATCGAAACTCAGGAATGGATTACAAATACTAGCAACAGCACCCTGTAGATGTGAATTAATCGGCTCAATAGATTTAAGTTCCTCCCAAACGCCATTCTTTAAGGAACTCTCGTAAAGTTTCTCCTTGCCAACAACCATTACAGACAATACAATGTAGTCCTCCGTATTATTTATTGCAAAGCCAGCAACATTGGTCCAAGAACCTACCTTCTCGGGTATTGGTATTTGAGCAAAAGAATTGAACCCGAAATAATAAACCGTCAATGATGCGACAAAAAGCACTCTAAATATCTTCAGTATCATCCAAATGAATTTTTAGTTTTTTAAAACCATTTGCTAATCTCAAAATTACAATTTTTATGCTAAAAAAACACTTGATTATCAATACAAAAT
>CAZTVB010000159.1:0-6553 GCA_964616315.1 uncultured Rikenellaceae bacterium | reverse complement strand
GTATAAAAATCAAACTACCTATAATTGATGATAAAATCATAAAAAGCATATAGAAAGTTAACAGATAAAGTTCTCTACTATAATTTCTACCTGTCAATTTCTCGGCAACTAACATAATTTTAATCGAATATATTACAAATCGCTTCATCAAATTCTTCAATCAAATAAAAATTCCCTAAACCGCTATTGCACCCTTAATATGTGGATGCGGGTCGTAACCCTCCAGTTTAAAATCCTCAAACTTAAAATCGAATATCGATTTAACATCAGGATTTATAACCATTCTTGGAAGGGACCTAGGCTCCCTAGTCAACTGGAGTTTAACCTGTTCAATATGGTTTAGGTAGATGTGCGTATCACCCAATGTATGGATAAACTCTCCAGGTTTAAGTCCGCAAACCTGTGCCATCATCATTGTAAGCAATGCGTAAGATGCAATGTTGAACGGAACGCCCAAGAAAACATCGGCACTACGTTGGTATAGCTGGCACGATAACTTACCATTGGCAACATAGAACTGGAAAAGTACGTGGCAAGGAGGTAGGGCCATTTTATCGATATCACCAACGTTCCAAGCGCAAACCAAGTGTCGACGTGAATCGGGCGATTGTGTTAACGAGTTTATAACCTGGGTAATTTGGTCGATATGCCTACCATCGGCAGCAGGCCATGAACGCCACTGGTAACCATAAATTGGCCCCAATTCTCCATCGGGTTTTGCCCACTCGTCCCAAATTGTTACGCCATTGGCGTTAAGCGACTTTACGTTGGTTTCTCCATTCAGAAACCAGAGCAACTCATATAGTATAGACTTAAGGTGAAGTTTCTTAGTGGTAAGCAAAGGAAAACCCTTCTCTAGGTCGAAACGCATTTGATGCCCAAATACACTGATAGTACCTGTTCCTGTTCTATCAGTCTTTTCAACCCCATTCTTCAGTATATGGTCTAGCAACTCTAAGTATTGAACCATCGCAAAAAATTTTAATGCGATAAAGTTACTAATTTGAAAATTTAGAGACGCAGGTTGTTAATATCAATTGATAAATAGTGAAACCACTAGTTTCGGTTCACGAAGAATCTGCGTCCCCAAACAACTGTAATAGCAATGATTAGCCTAGGTATGAGCATCCAAAAAATAGATACACCTATTGCCGCAAAGAGCAGCAAATCCTCAAGGTTCGAGTGCGATATTGCAACATGATAGTTCAGCAAATCGGCATCTTTCTTAGTAATTCTGCCCTCTTTCACCTCCTCCATCATAACCGCCGAGCCATAGGCTAAACCTAATGAGTTTGCCACAATCCAAAGAAACGTAGTTGACTCCGGCAATCCCATAAACTTGAGCATTGGGCTAAGTGGCTTTGTCAGCAATTCGATAAGTTTAAATTCCTGAAGGATTTTTTGAAGTATCATCAGCAACGATACTAAAATAATAATCTTCAGTATCAACCTAAACGATGAAAATACCCAACCATAAAGCAACTCCGATAAAGTAGATGCGGCATGAGAGTTCGATAGTAATGATACTTTCTGGCTCATATCAGGCAATAGCAGGTTCAGAATGGCTGCAGCCCCAAACGCTGCGCCTACCCTCAATGCAACCATTTGCCAAGCCTTTGAGCCCGTTTTGCTTTGAATTGTAGTTTCTATAATTAAGTTGTGAGCAATTAAGCTCATCACCGCAATGATGGTTATTTCCCTTAAATCGAGGCTTAGCTGCGAGAGTACAGCAATCACAGAGTAGATGTTAAGTAGTATTCCAGTAACAAAGGGCAATGCGGCTTCGCCTCTAAGTCCAATTAGGTTAAATGCTGGGGTTAAGTGTTGGGTAACAAGTTGGATTAATCCAAAGTAGTTAAGTATACTAACAGCCAGAGAAACAGGAAGGGTTATTTTTAAAATCCAAATAGCAGTTTTAAGCGCTTTGGGCATAGCCTCCTTTACACACTTGTATAAACGAGAAAAAAAGGTGTTTACACTGGGCTGAATTGTTTTGGCGAAGGCCAATATTTTTTTTGTCATCACTAACTAATACTAGAATTCAGACAATAGACTTTAAAACGCGGGACTAGTTTAATAACCTTTTAAAAACAAAAACCCGGCTAAGCCGGGTTTTGTGCGGATGAAGGGACTCGAACCCCCACGTCTCACGACACCAGATCCTAAGTCTGGCGCGGCTACCAATTACGCCACATCCGCAAAATTGAGGTGCAAAGATAAATTGGATTTTTTTAATTTGCAATCTCCTCAGTAAAAAAAAACGTATTATTTTCTCAACTCAAAGTTTTGCCCCAAGTACAATTTTCGAACCTGCTCATCATCAGCTAATTCCTGAGCTGTGCCCGATTTAAGAATATCACCATCGTAAAGAAGATAAGCTCTGTCGGTAATGGTTAATGTTTCGTGAACATTATGGTCGGTGATTAGTATGCCAATATTTCTGTCCTTTAAATGAGCCACAATGGTTTGAATATCCTCCACAGCAATAGGGTCAACTCCTGCAAAAGGCTCATCTAAAAGAATAAACTTGGGGTCTAAGGCTAATGCACGGGCAATTTCGGTTCTGCGGCGCTCCCCACCCGAAAGTTGAATTCCTAAACTTTTACGAATTTTCTGTAAGCCAAACTCGTTTAGTAATGATTCTGTTTTTTCCGCTTGATATTCTTTTGAAAATGTTGTCATTTCCAGTACCGCCTTTATATTGTCCTCAACGCTTAGTTGACGGAAAACAGATGCCTCCTGTGCTAAATATCCAATACCACGCTGGGCACGGCGATAAACAGGTTCATCGGTAATTTCAATATTATCCAAAAATATTTTACCACCATTAGGTTTAACAAGCCCAACCATCATGTAAAATGTAGTTGTTTTCCCGGCACCATTAGGACCAAGTAAACCAACAATCTCGCCCTGCTTTACCTCAACGCTAGCGCCTTTTACTACCGTACGGGTTTTGTAACGCTTAATCAAACTCTCAGTGTATAACCGCATAGTTTTATATCAATTTATACTGCAAAAGTACTCAATATTTGTTTAGAATATAATTTGTAAGCCAACCCTTATGCCAAATGTTTCAATATTAGGATTATCCAAGTGTGTTGTGCGCCATAAAGCATCAACCCTTATGACCTTGAAAATATTTTCCACACCAGCGCTAAACTCCATATAAGGTTTGGAAACATCGCCTAAGCCTTCAGGGAATTGAAGTATTTGACGGTTCTTGTCGCTTATTGTTCCTATTAAGAATTTCCCAGAAACCACCTCGCGCCACTTTAAACGACGAATAAGCGGAAACCTGTTTAGGAAAAAACCCTGAAAGTGATGCTCGTAGTACAAACTAGCATATTGGTCCGAGGCAAACTCGTAGTAATTCATCATATTGAAGGCATACCTATCAAAAGCATAGGTTTCGTTTCCTTCGTGTAATTGTAAAAGAGGATAAGGTATTTCTCCGAAAAGTTTACCCGCATCAACAATTAACCTTGCGTATCCAAAAGGATTAATATTGAATTTGTGGTAGTAGTTTAAGTGCACCTTCCAGTAGTCAACATCACCACCAAAAACACCCTTGAATCCTTTTGTTATGTTGAGATTTATTTCGGGCCAGTCACTACCCAAACTTACCCGCTCAAATTCCCCAGCAACAAACCCTTCGTTTTTTATCCAACGAGTATTTAAAGTTACCGAAGCGGTGGTTATACTTTTAAGCGAATCGTTATTGCTAATTGTTACAAATGGGATGTACTGCGTTGGATATATAATTTTATGATTTACAGTTAATGTGTTGGATAACCCGGTAAACCATTCTTTCTGATAATACGAAGAAAATTCCCGAACCAAAGTTAACTTGTAGTTTGGGTTACGCCTCAGAAAGGATGTCATTATGTTATCCTCTGTAAGCGCGTAAGGACTTTGACCTAACTGCTCAACATCCTTTTTGTACTCCACATTAATTGCCTCGCGCGGGTTTTTATTGAGCATATACAAGTTGCCCAATCCCCATTTAAACCTTTCGTCCTTGTCGCCATAGGCTGCAAATGCAGATATCATCCACTTTTTACTAAACTTATTGCTAGTTCGTCCCGACACTCGGAAACGATTGCCCTCAATCTCGTTAAAACTGTAGGTTTTGTAGTAAGGTCCAACCTCAATATATCCAATTACATAGTAGTAATTCACGAACATATTGACAATATCTATAAAGGTTTTGTACATAGGTACCTGTTGAACCGAGTCCACCATGGTGTATATACCCTGCTCCTTTTCAGTCAATTCGAATGGTCTGGACTCCTCCCAGTATGTAGATTCCTGATTCAAAGCTCCTTCCTTAACCTGAACATTAATGGGCAAATCAACAACCTCTTTCGGTATTTCTGGATTCAAAAAAACACTGTCGTAACTTGTTGTTTTGTGCCCAAAAAAACCTGTAGTCCTATCGGTTAGGTTAAAGTCCACGAATAGTGACATATTTTTTGGGAACCAAAGGGTATCATTTAAAGGAGTAAACTCGGCAGTGGCAACCAAATCGTTCACAAAGTTTAGGTTAACCATCTCCGATAGCCTAATTTGTGCTTTAACTATAGCCCAAGTAGAATCGTTTACCCAAAAATCGCCATTAAATGTTGGCTCCATTTTACGCTTGGGTTTAAAGGTTATTTGGTAACACCACCTATTTCCCACAAACATACTATCCACCAACATGTATCGGTAGTAGAGCATTCCTGCGTTTGCAATAGGACTTATGAGGCCCTGATCGAATATGTTGATATAGTTGTCGTATATATTGATATTCTGGTAAACCTTACCGGTAAATTGCGCAACGCTTTCATTATTCACACCTGAAATTTTGGTGGCCTTAATAATTTCCTTTTCAATTTTTGGGTTTGCCTGATAGTAGTAGTCCGACAGTGATTCTGTTATAAATATTGGCAAGTAGGTTTTACCTGTTATGGCATTTGTATCTACATAATTCCAAATAAACTTGAATTGATTGAATATTTTACGACTCTTTATATCATCATCAATGTTATTTAAATCCACCTGAACTTTATTATAACTTTTGCAGTAGTAGCTAAGATTATTAGGGTTATTCTTGTCCTTGTTTTTAATGATATTTCTAATTATACGGGTCGACTGGCTCTCGCCTGGTTTTACAATCACACCTGCCAACTCAATTGATTCTGGCTCCAATTCAATTTTAACCTCCTGGTAGACACCTTTTCTAATCTTTACTTGCTGAGGAGTGTAACCAACAAACGATACTGACAAAGAATCCTTTGCTGTTCTAGTCTCTATAAAAAACTCACCAATTTCAGATGTTATTGTCCCAACCCCAGTTCCTTTGAACGACACATTAACATAGGGTACCGGCTCCTTAGTGCTTGCATCGATAACTTTTCCGCGGATTTTTGTGATTTGCCCAACTGCTGAAGTAGTAAAAATTAGCAGTGCAAAAAACGCAAAATATATATGTAATATTCTTTTTATCAAACCAAAAAAAAATTAAACAATACCTTCTCTTAAAATATCGTGTATATGAATAACCCCATCGTACTTACCTTTGTTCAATACAAGTAGCTGAGTTATCTTGTACTGCTCCATTAAGTTGAAAGCATGAATGGCAAGTTCATCCTTTTCAATAGTCTTGGGGTTAGTCGACATAATGTCCTTAGCCGTTATGCTATCGAACGATTGTGTTTTCTGCAACATGCGGCGCAAGTCGCCATCAGTTATTATACCCATTACCTTCCCTTCATCATCTACAACCGCAGCAGCACCAAGTCTTTTAGATGATATCTCGAGGATTACAGGACGCAACTCATCGCTAGGTTTAACTTTTGGAATATTATCCGAAGAGTAAATATCGGCTACACGCATATAGAGTTTCTTGCCCAATGCTCCACCCGGGTGAAAACGGGCAAAATCCTCGGGTGTAAACCCTCTCAGTTTTAACAAGCAAACAGCCAACGCATCGCCAATAACCAGCTGCGCAGTTGTACTCGATGTTGGGGCTAAGTTATTTGGGCAAGCCTCCTTGTCAACGGTAGCCTTTAGAACATAGTCCGCTTTTTGGGCTAAGTATGAGTTTGTGCTGGATACAATGGCAACAATTTTATTCCCAAGATTCTTAATTAACGGAACTAAAACCTTTATTTCGGGTGTACTTCCGCTTTTTGATAAGCAAATAATTACATCATCGGGTTGAATAATTCCTAAATCGCCATGTATGGCATCGGCAGCATGTAAAAATATGGCTGGAGTACCAGTTGAATTAAAAGTTGCCACCATTTTATTCGCAATTATGGCACTTTTACCAATCCCAGAAACAATTACCCGCCCTTTTCCGTTATATATAAGCGAAACGGTTTTCTCAAAATCATCGTCAATAAAGCCTGCAAGTTTCTCAATGGCAGCCGCTTCGGTTTTGATTGTTTGAATGGCAATACTTTTGATATCGATGTTCATAAAGACCAAATTTTTTATAACTTTGTTACCCTTTTGTTAAAAGACCTTAAAAATGTATCTTTTACTAAAAAATGGAGTATTTTTATAT
>CAZTVB010000158.1:0-6581 GCA_964616315.1 uncultured Rikenellaceae bacterium | reverse complement strand
GATTTATTCGCCTACGGCGAGGCCATTGCAGGTCTTTTACCCGAGGTAAACGAGATGCTCGAAAAGGCAGGAAATCCAAAACGCTATAGGAATCTTTTTGGCATTACGCTAGGAACAGGATTTGGCGGTGGCTTGGTGGTGAATAATCAACTTTACATTGGTGATAATTCTGCTGGAGCTGAAATTTGGTTGATGCGCAACGGTATCGATGTTTACTGCTTTGCAGAGGAAGGAGCTAGCATACGTGCGGTTCAGGGAATTTACCATAGCAATTCCAGAAATAAAGAGACAGAAACCCTCTCTCCTAAGGATATATACGATATACTCGAAGGTAAAAAGGAGGGCGATATGGTTGCGGCTCGTCTTGCATTCCAAACGCTTGGCGTTGTTGTGGGCGATGCCCTAGCCAATGCAGTTACATTAACCGACTCGCTTGTGGTGATTGGTGGTGGTTTGGCCAATTCCTACAAGTATTTTGCTCCTTCGATGTTCTATCAACTGAATGGTAAAATTCAAAACCTGAGGGGTGGCGAGGTTGATAGGCTTGAACTAAAAGCCTTTAATCTTGAAGATGTTCAGCAACGAGAACTATTTACAAAGGGCGAATTACGTAAAATTAAAGTTCCATTCAGCTCTCGTGAGGTTGATTACGACCCACTGAAACGATTTGGGGTAGGTTTATCGCGACTAGGAACTAGCCATGCAGTGGCTGTAGGAGCGTATGCTTTTGCTTTGAAAAAGTTGGATGAGATTTAAACGCAAATCGAAAAGTCTCAAATTTATTAGTTATCATCAGCAATGTAAATGAATTTAAAAAAGATATACCGAGAACTATTTGTATCAATTATGTTGATATTTTTCATCAACATAACTGCAGCGTATTCTCAACAAATCATACATCTTGATGGTGCTTGGCAATTCCGCAAAGCCAATTCGCAGGATGTTTGGATGCCTGCTGTTGTGCCAGGAACAGTTCATACCGACCTTATGGCCAATGGAAAAATACCTGATGTTTACATTGGCTGTAACAACTTACAGTTGGGATGGATTGACACGCTGGATTGGGAGTATTACCGTGAATTCGATTTGCCAAAATCTTACAAACCCAACAAGGTGACAGAGTTGATTTTTAATGGTCTTGATACCTATGCTCAGGTCTACTTGAACGACTCATTAATTCTTGTTACCGATAATATGTTCCGTCAGTGGCGGAAAGCTTGCTCTGCGATTCTAAAGCCACAGAAGAATACCATAAAAGTGATTTTTAGTTCTGCATTAAAAATTGCGAAACAGAAGACCTCCGAGGCAAAAATAAAAGTGCCAGGAGGAGAATGGGCCTACAGCCGAAAGGCTGCTTACCATTATGGATGGGATTGGGGTCCAAGGTTTGTAACTTGTGGAATTTGGAAATCTGCATACTTATATCAGCCTAATAATATCGATATAAATAATCCCTCAATAAATACCATCAACTTAAGTGATACAAAAGCATTGATGAGTATTTGCTTCGATTATTCTGCTCTAAAGGATGGACGTTATAATGTTCAACTTGTTGATAATAGTAAGCAAACCCAACTCTTCGAAAAGGATATTGTTGTTAAAACAGGAATTAGTGAGTTTAAGGATAGTTTTTACATTCAGAATCCTCAGCTCTGGTGGCCTAATGGAATGGGTAAACAAAATCTCTATAATCTTAAATTGATTGTAAGTAAAGGGAAAAGGGCTACTTATAGCGAGGTTTTTAAAGTTGGCATTAGGACTGTAGAGTTGATTAATGAGCCCGATAGCATTGGAGAGTCGTTCTACTTCAAGGTAAATGGTAAGCCAATGTTTGCAAAGGGAGCCAATGTTATACCACCGCACAGTTTTATCTCTTCGATATCTGATTCTGTTTGGATTTCAATTGTTGACGATGCTAGCCGAGGTAACTTTAATATGCTGCGCATTTGGGGTGGTGGAGTGTATCCAGCCAACGTTTTTTTCGAGGCCTGTACTGAACGTGGTATTTTGGTATGGCAAGATTTTATGTTTGCCTGCTCGATGTATCCTTGGAGTACAGAATACTTAAGGAATGTTCAGGTTGAAGCAGAACAGCAGGTTAAGCGGCTTAGGAAGCATTCGAGCCTAGCGTTATGGTGCGGCAACAATGAGGTTGATGAGGGTTGGCACAACTGGGGATGGAAAACACAGTTTGATTCTGTTCCTGCTTTGGCCGATTCAATTTGGAATGGCTACAAAAGTCTTTTTCATAATCTTCTACCTACAGTTGTAAATAAATTCGATTCTACAAGGCCTTACTGGCCTTCTTCGCCAAAGTTTGGATGGGGACGTTTGCAGAGCATGACTCACGGCGATTCACATTACTGGGGAGTTTGGTGGGGCACAGAACCCTTCGAGAAGTATAGGGAAAAGGTTCCTCGTTTTATGAGCGAGTATGGTTATCAGGGAGCACCGTCGAATCACACCATAAAACTATTCAGCAATGGTGGTGTAAATCCCGATTCTGTGGAGATGCGTTGTCATCAGAAACATTCTGTGGGTTACGAAACTATCAGAACCTACATGGAGCGCGAGGGTTTTTACCCAGAAACTTTCGACGATTGGGTTTATCAAAGTCAAATAATACAAGCATTGGGTTATAGGGTTGCAATTGAATCGCATCGGTTGGCTTCGCCACGCTGTATGGGGACACTTTACTGGCAGTTGAACGACTGTTGGCCTGTAGTTTCGTGGTCGAGTATCGATTATTTGGGACATTGGAAGGCGGTTCACTACACTGTTCGCGATTCTTACAAATCTGTTTTGGTTTCGGCGCATGTAACCGATAGCGTAATTGTGGTTAAAGCTGTTTCGGATAGTTTGCAGCCTATCAGCGGAAAAATAACGTTAACCATACTAAGCAATTTAGGCGATACGTTGAAGCAATGGACTAAGGACGTTTCATTACAGCCCAATATTGCATTAGTTGTGGATAAAATTGAAAATCCCGTTGAAAAAAATGATTTCGATAAATACTTTATTCATACCCGATTGAGTTTATTGGATGGAACAGAGTTCGAATCGGTATCGTTTATGGGTAAAGTAGGCAAGTTGAAATTGGAGAATCCCCAAATAGTTAAGGATATTTCGCAGGGCAACAATGGTGGAACAATAACCTTATCATCAAAGTATCCAGCATTCTTTGTGGAGTTAAGTAGTAATAATCCTGATTGCAGATTTGAGAATAACTATTTGCATATTCTGCCCGGACGGAAATATGTAATTAAGTATAGTGGTAATTTGGATGATAAACTGAAATTAAAATTCCTTTAATTCATTCAAACTAATCAATGAAACGATTAATAAACACCTACATACAATGAAAAAACCTCAACTACTTACAGTTTTGATGCTTATTAGCATTGCGCTGTTCTCGCAGGAGAAAAGCCCAGTAGAATATGTGAATCCGTTTATTGGAACGGATTTTCACGGTCACACATATCCTGGTGCCACCCTGCCCTATGGTATGGTTCAGCTAAGTCCCGATACTCGCCTAACAGGCTGGGATGGCTGCTCGGGATATCACTATTCCGATAATGTGATTTACGGTTTTTCTCACACACACCTCAGCGGTACGGGAGCATCGGATTATGCCGATATTCTGATTGCCCCAGTCACAGGAAAACCAATTTTTAATAATACAGAGTACTCATCGAAGTTTCAGAAAAAGAACGAAACGGCAAAGGCTGGATATTACTCGGTTTATCTTGATAAATTCAAGGTGAAGGCTGAGATGACGGCTACTGCTAGGGTTGGTTTTCATCGATACACTTTCGATAAACCCAGCAAGGCTGCATTGGTAATTGACCTTGAGCATCGCGATAAGGTCTTGGAATCGTGGGTTAAGGTTGTTGGTAAGAATGAGCTGCACGGTTTTCGTCGTTCGTCGCGTTGGGCTAAGGACCAGCATATCTATTTCGTAATTCGATTCTCTGAACCAATTTCTATGGGACCGAATTTTATTGAAAAGGACGAAATATCCCTTTCGACCGATGAAAATGGTCAGATTAAAACCGAGGGAAAAAACCTAAAGTTATGGCTTCAGTTTGCTAATCCCAAAAATGGACAATTGCTAGTAAAGGTTGGTGTTTCGGCTGTGAGCGAGGAGGGAGCGTTGAAAAATCTTGAGGCCGAATTGCCTGGCTGGAATTTTGAAACTGTAGTTGCCGATGCTCAAAAACTTTGGAATACAGAACTTTCACGTATCAATGTTAGCGGAGGAACTCCAGAGCAGTTAACAACTTTCTATACATCGCTATACCATGCAATGGTTGTACCCAACGTATTTTCTGATGTTGATGGTCAGTACCGTGGAATGGATAACCAAATTCATCAGGCCGATGGATTCACACCATATACTGTTTTCTCGCTTTGGGATACTTACAGGGCTTGGCATCCGCTTATGACAATTATTGATACTAAAAGAACAGGCGATTACATCAATACGTTTCTATCGCACTACCGCTTTGGCGGACGACTTCCTGTTTGGGAACTTGCTGCAAACGAAACCGAATGTATGATTGGCTATCATTCAGTTCCCGTAATTGTTGATGCTTGGAAGAAAGGAATCAGGAATTTCGACGAAAAATTTGCCCTTCAGGCAATGAAGCATAGCGCCAAGTTAAATCATTTTGGATTGAAGGAGTTTAAGCAGTACAACTTTATCCCCGGCGATATGGAGCACGAGTCGGTTTCCAAAACCCTAGAGTACGCCTACGACGATTGGTGCATAGCTCAATTTGCTAAAGATTTAGGCGAAAACACCGATTATGTTGAATTCACAAAGCGTGCTCAGGCTTACAAAAACCTATTCGACCCAACAACTCGTTTTATGCGCCCTCGCATAAATGGTGGTTGGAAGGATAATTTCAACCCAGCAGAGGTTGACCAAAACTTTACCGAGGCAAACAGTTGGCAGTACAGTTTTTACGTTCCACAGGATATTGCTGGATTGATAAAGTTGCACGGAGGCAAGGATAATTTTGAAAAAAGGCTTGATGACCTATTCTCAACATCATCGCAATTATCGGGTAAAAATCAGGTAGATATAACAGGTCTTATTGGTCAGTATGCTCATGGTAACGAGCCTAGTCACCACATGGCTTACATTTACAATTACGTAGGTAAACCTTGGAAAACTCAGCAGATGGTTCGCAAAATTATGGACGAGATGTACACCCATAAACCCGATGGTATTTGTGGAAATGAGGATTGCGGACAAATGAGCGCATGGTATATTCTTAGTGCAGCAGGTTTTTATCCTGTTTGTCCGGGTAGCACACAGTATGTAATTGGTTCGCCACTGTTCCCAAAAGCAACATTTAACTTGGAGAACGGAAAGCAATTTAGCGTTATTGCCGAAAACAATTCACCTCAAAATATTTACATAGCAGAGGCATTTCTTAATGGTCAGCCATTAACTCGAAGTTGGATTGACCACTCAGAAATTGTTGCAGGTGGAGAGTTGAAGTTTGTTATGACCAATCAACCCAACAGTGCTTGGGCTAGTTCAGATATAGATATTCCTGTAACCAAAATAGAAGATAATACAATTGCGGTTGCCCCTGCATTTCATACATCAACCCAATCGTTTACCGAGAGTTTAGAGTTGAATATCTCTTCAATACAGCCCGAAGCAATGATTTTTTACGCATTATTCGATATCGATAAGCAGGGTGGCGGATTGCAATGGAGGCAAGGGAATAAGGTAGTGTTGACTGAATCGAAAATTGTAAAGGCCTACGCTGTTCTTCCAAGTGGCGAAACTAGCGCAATTATTGAGGGTAGATATGTAAAAGTGAAGGACATTAAGGATATCACAATAAAGAGTGAGTATAGTTCGCTTTACACAGGTGGAGGAAAGTACGCCTTGGTTGATGGTTTTCGTGGAATAACCAATTTTAGAGTTGGTGGATGGCACGGTTATCATAATCAGGATTTTGAAGCAGTTATTGATTTAGGCGAGGAGAAGGAAATAAGCTATATTGGCGCTAACTTTCTTCAGGATATAGGCCCTTGGATTATGATGCCTAAAATGGTTGCCTACTCAACATCTAACGATAATGTAAACTTTACGACTATTGGGGTTGTTTCAAACACAGTGTCCGATAAGGAGCAAAATCCAACAATCAAGGAGTTTGGATTAGATGTAAAAACTAAAGCACGTTATGTGAAAGTTTTTGCCAAATCGTATGGGAAGTTACCTGCCGACCATATTAGTGCAGGCGAGCCATCGTGGATATTTATTGATGAGATTGTGGTGAAGTAAAATAATAAGAAAAGGGTGTCAATCGACACCCTTTTTTTATTAGTTATTTTGAAATTACTTTACCTCTTCGGCATCAGTAACATTATCCTTTTGGCTTTGCTCAATGCTCTTTCCCTTTAGGTAGTTTGGTAGTTCCATTCCGGCCATTTTGAAAAGTTCCTCAAATGGAGGGATTGAACCAAGCATTCCCGAAAGGAAATTGGCTGTTGCAGGCGATTTACCATCCTTACCCGAACCCATATTGTCCCAAACGGTAATCTTATCAATTTTAAGA
>CAZTVB010000157.1:0-6598 GCA_964616315.1 uncultured Rikenellaceae bacterium | reverse complement strand
TTGGGGGACACTACGGTTCTGGAAAGGTTGAAGTTGAGTCAGGCACTGAAGACTTTGACACTGCAAAATTCGATGGATTTAGAACTAGGATTGGGTTTGCAATAGGTTTTGCATTTTAGTAATTACTTCCTCAAACATACTAGATGCTCCGTAAACGGAGCATCTTTTTTTATATAAGCCCCAAAGCAATAGCAATAAAACTCGGTCCATTAATGCCTCCATGCATTATTACTCCAACCCACGAGTTTTTTGTTTTCTGAACAATGTACGATTGTATAAATATCAATGGAATTAATGTTATAAGCAACTGCCAGCCAAAAGCAATATGAAACAAACCCCAACCTATACCATGAATAATCCAAGTGCTTCTCCCGAAAACCAGCTCTTGACGTGGCATCATTACTCCACGCCAAAAAAACTCCTCTCCTAGAATATTCAAAATCCAGTATGGAGCCCAAATAGCCAGCAGCCAGTATCGCCCTTGACTCAATGGCTCAAAGGCCATAAATGGTGGAGAGGTATCAATCTTACCTATAACCACCTCTATACCTTTCATCAATCCTCCACTAATTACCATTACTAAAAATAACCCACCAAAACTCCAAAGAACATCCTGTTTTGTGAGTTTCTTGAAACGCAACCGTTCCGTTATTGTTGATTTTGACAACCGATAACCTTCCGATTTCAACAAGAATATGCCCATTACTATTAGGGGTGTAAAAATCCCTAGTCCAGCAACAATAAACCAAAACAGAATGGTCTCCTGCCCTGTTCTATTGCTTAAATAGGGTATGCCATACTTTGTAAGAACAAACATCAATAGAGCTGCAGCAAAATAAATCGAGTAGGACGTAACAAATCCAAGCGGTTTTAATTTGTTTTCCATACTTTTACAGATAATATTTTCCTACTAAATTAAACAATATTATATGCGCTTATTAGAAACTCGAGTAAAAGTTACCTTATTCAACCTAGAAAAAACTAATTAATAATGCGATATTCAATGCGGACACAATTACACCAAATAAGTATAGCACAACTTTAGAGTAGGTTGAATTTTTGTATTTTCCCATGACCTTTTCCGAAGAGGTTAAATAAACCTGAAGGAAAATGGTGAACGGTAGCTGAATGCTCAATATCATCTGGGAAATAACTAGACCTTGAAAGGGATTAGTTATTAGAAAGATTATTCCGAGCGCAGCAACCAAGGAAATGGCAATACCTAGCCTGGAGTGGTTGTCTTTTATATCGTAAGGCTCCTTATACATTCCGGCGAAAATTGTCCCAGCAGCCATTCCTGACGTTATGGTAGATGCTATACCTGAAAACAGCAATGCGACAGCAAAGACAACTGATGCATTGGCTCCAACTAAAGGAACTAATAATTCATTCGCCTGCTGTAATTCAGATACACTTACTTTGGTTCTGAAAAATGTTGACGCTGCAAGCAAAATCATGGCGCTATTTATAGCCCAACCAACAATCATCGAGAAAAGGGTATCAAAAAATTCATAATTCAACTGTTTTCTAATCACCTTATCATCGCTAAGATTCCACTGCCTACTCTGAATTATCTCGGAGTGAAGGAAAAGGTTGTGGGGCATCACAACCGCTCCAAGCACGCTCATAATTATTACTATGGAACCGTTAGGAAACGATGGTATAACCCAACTTGTAATAGCATCGTTCCAATTGATTTGAACTAGCGAAAGTTCATATATAAAGGACAATCCAATTATCGATACAAATGCAATAATCCATTTCTCGATAAGTCGGTAAGAATTGGTGAACAGCATAATAAAGGTAAACATTGTAACAAACAATGCCCCAATTTTAATTGGAACTGCGAAGAGCATATTTAGAGCAATGGCACCGCCAAGAATTTCAGCTAAGGATGTGGATACTGATGCCATCATTGCGGAAGAAAGGAGTACTTTAGAATACCGAGGCTTTAAATAAATTGCGGAGGCTTCCGAAAGGCATAAGCCTGTTGCAATTCCTAAGTGAGCAACGTTGTGCTGTAGCACAATAAGCATAATGGTAGATAGAGTTACCATCCAAAGTAATGAATAACCGTAATCGGCGCCTGCTGAAAGATTCGATGCCCAATTACCGGGGTCAATAAAACCTACTGTAACTAAGAGACCCGGCCCAATAAACTTAAATATATCCAGCCCACCGTAACGAGGGCGGTAGTTCTTACGATCGATATTTCGGAAAATCGCAAACATAGTTTCTTAAAGGAGAGATGGGAAAATTTAGTTACTTATAAACTCGAAGTTCTTGATATCACTGAGTTTTCGATTTAAATTTTGCAATAAAAATAGAACAAATTAATCGAATTAAAAATTCAGCATTTCATTATAAGGATCATTTTCTAGTCCAAGCAACATAGCAAATGCAGGTTCAGTCTTATACCCTTGTTTTTTCAGGTCAACTATCTTCAACCGGAATTCCTCTCCCCTCTCCAAAAGTAATTTATGCTCAATAACCATATGCCTATAACCATTTTATTCAGTAGTAGGCAAATTCTGACCATAAACCTCAACAGGAAATTCCTCCAACATGAACTTTGCAAAAACCACCTCTCTGTTATTCTTAATTTTCTCTGAGAATGAAAAATCAATTTCCTGACAAAATGAGGATTTAAGGGTAGATATAAATTCTGCTTTATTAGCCCAGCAACAAATTATATCCAAATCGCTCTTTTCGGTATCGATATTAATTGGAATTGTACCTACGAGTATAGGATTAAACTTTGCTAAGTTACTAAAAACAGAATGGGCATTTAAAACATCATAAACCCTTTGTTGCTTTAAATTCCCATTCTTTAAATAATCGATACTTGTAAAATCTATCAAACTAGGATTTTCTAGTATTTAACAAACTCGTTATGTTCCTTAACTTCTTTGGCAGCAATATTGCGATACTTAACCTTGTGTAAAACTTTTGAGGTATGAATATCGGCTCCATCGAAGTGGAAGAAGCTAACATTCTTGATAAGCTGCGATGAATTCTCTCTTAAAGCAACGGACTGGGACGTTAATTCCTCGGCAGCAGAGGCTGTTTTTTGGGTTTGCATATTCAAATCCTGTATGGCCATATTTACCTGCTCGCTACCTGCACGTTGCTCAATGTTTGCAGCGTTAATTTCCTGAACCAATCTGACAGTGCTTTCAACCGATGGCAAAGTATTTTCAAGGTTTCGGCTAGCATTCTCGGTAAGGTCTAAGCCCTGATGTGCAATCTTTACAATCTCATCGGCAGCAATTTTACTACGCTCGGCCAACTTACGCACCTCAGATGCCACAACGCTAAACCCTCGGCCAGCCTCGCCAGCCCTTGCGGCTTCAACGGCAGCATTCAATGCGAGTATATTGGTCTGGAACGCAATATCGTTAATAATGTTAATCTTCTCGGAGATGCTCCGAATAGCGGCCAACCCTTCCTGCATACTCTTATTGGTGAGCGATATGTTATTTGCAGTAGCATAGGCAATACCCTCGGTTTGTTTTGAGTTTGCAGTGCTTTGCGCAATATTCGAGGCTATTTCCTCCATATTCGACGATAACTCCTCGGTGGATGCTGCCTGACTATTAGCAGTTTGCGATAGCATCTCTGACTTCTCAACCAAATTATTGCTAATTACTGCTAGTTCCGCAGAGCAATGATTAATTGCCATTACCGCATTTCGCATTTCATTAACCAGGGTTTGTATGGAGTGGGCAATTTGTCCTACCTCATCCTTCTTTGCCAACAACTCCTGAGGAACTTCAACATTTAAATTACCTGTTGCAATTTCTTTAATAGTCTCGTTCATCTGCCTTATAGGATTACGGACAGTGATTTTTGTGAAAAAATTTGCGCCTACTAACCATGTCAAGCATAGCGGAATTGCCCAATAAAGCGTTGCAGCAAATCCCAAGTAGCCCACACAAAAAGCCACAATGCTTACACCCATTGAGGCAATAAAAACGGTAAGTGCAGTGGTATAAATAATTGTTTTGCGGTAAAGTAACCACACTACGGCAAAACCAAAGGGTATTAAAGCGAATACCACAAGGAGTATGTATTTTACGATCGGGCTCATACAGTTCGGTTTTTAAAAGTTTGAATGAAGTTAAGAATTTTTAAAATCATAACAAAACCTATCAAAGAATTCCCACAAAGCAAAATATTAGGAGGGCTTATGATACTATTAAATTACCTCAACTTTTTTATCATTTCGAACTGCTTTCCTCTAAGTGGGATTCCATTTCCTTCCAAGAGGTTTGTAATTGCTACACAAGAGATATCGGCATTAATAAGTTTAACGCTAGTGTAATTATTCCTTTTGAATAATTCCTTAAGAATTGCAGACGCAACTCCTTTTCTTCGATGATTCTTATCTACTGCAATTTGGGTGATATCGCCAGATGAAGGCTCCAGGATTCCATAACCTACAAGAATATTGTCCTTTTTGACGCCAAGAATTATAAAGTCGACAGGTTTACGATTTATTGCCTCAAAACGATTCTGCCACGATGGGTTAAAGTCCCACCAATTCGAAATATCTGCCAAATCGGAAAGTTTAACTTCACAAATTGAGTAATCTTTATGAATTGATTTTGAATTCGGAGTTAAATCCTGCATCTGCTGGACAAAATAGTTAAACTCCCGAGTAACCTCAAAGCCTTGCTTCCGATATACAGAGACTGCACTGACGTTATGTTGCAAAACCTCCAGAAGATACTGTTCAATACCTACTTCAACCAGAAAAGGAATAGACTCATTGAAAACCTTTGAGGCTAAACCTTGACCACGATACTCTTTAAGAGTTCCTGTGCCTGTATCGTAGGCAGTTTTAACTCCATTGAAAAAGCCTATACCATTGAAAGTAAAACTCACTAAGTTTCCATTATCGAAAGCCCCAAAGGAAAGGCTAGAAACAAATCCCCTACGATGTAACATTTTTTGCAATTCCGCTTTGTTGGGCTGAATCTCGTAATCGGCAAAAGCCTTTGCAAAAGATTCAAACAAAACATCGAAATCAATATTTGCTAAAGATTTTATTTCAACCATATTATTCGTTTTATAATATAGAATATAATGCCACCCCAAAGTTTAATCGAATAAAGTTAAGTTCTATTGCATCTTTTTTTCTAACTTTACTTAGAAATCATAATAATTTAAGAAATGAAAAATATAATAACTTTTATTATCATTCTCAACTGCTTAAGCCTAGCAACTTATGGACAAGTTACCGAAGCTGAAACAAAACTCAAAACCCAAACTAAAGACACACTAGAGGGCTGGAAGAAAGGTGGAATTGTTGGAATTACTATTGCACAAACATCTTTAACAAACTGGGCCGCCGGAGGTCAGAGTTCTTATGCTGTGAATGGAGTTTTTAGCACATTCTTCAACTACAAAAAAGGAAAAAATGCTTGGGATAATTCCCTGGACCTCGGTTATGGCATTCTGAACCAAGAAGGGGTAAAGTATACAAAAAAGACTGACGATAAAATTGACCTTCTCTCAAAATATGGTCGAGAAGCAAAGAAAAACTTCTACTATGCTGTTCTGTTAAACTTCAAAACGCAAATGACAACTGGATACAATTACCCTAACGATAGTACCCGAGTTAAAATCTCAAATCTTTTAGCTCCAGCCTACCTTATTGGTGCTATTGGTATGGATTACAAGCCCAACTCGCACCTCAGCGTATTTGCGGCTCCTGCAACATCAAAATTTATTTTTGTAAACGACACTATGCTTTCAAACGCTGGAGCCTTTGGAGTAGATAAAGGCAAAACAGTAAAAAGTGAATTCGGGGGTTATGTAAGAATAATATATACAAAAAACGACTTTAAAGGTGAATTCATGAAGAACGTTTCATTTACCTCAAAACTCGACCTATTCTCCAACTACGGGGAAAATCCACAAAACATTGTTGTAAACTGGGAAACCTTAATTGCACTAAAAGTCAACAAATACATCAATGTTAATATTAATACCCATTTAATTTACGACGATAAAATTAAGATTGGCAAGGACTCTAACGATGACGGAGTAATTACTGAGAATGAAATAAAACCCAGAATTCAATTCAAAGAACTTCTCGGCATAGGTGTTTCATTCAAATTCTAACATAAATCTGACAACCATGAAAATCATTCAAGAGTTCAAATCCTTCGCCATGAAAGGCAATGTAGTTGATATGGCCGTCGGTATTATTATCGGTGCTGCGTTTGGAAAAATAGTTTCGTCGATAGTGAATGATATAATTATGCCCCCTCTTGGACTACTTATTGGTGGAGTAAATTTCACCGACCTAAAATTTGTGATGAAAGCAGCAACGGAAACCAACCCTGCCGTTACCCTCAATTATGGTAACTTCCTACAGGTTATTTTTGATTTTATGATTGTAGCTTTTGCTGTATTCATGGTTATTAAAGCAATAAACGCTGCCAAACAAAAACAGGAAGCAACTCCAACCGCTCCACCTGCTCCAAGTAAGGAGGAGATATTGCTCACAGAAATTCGCGATATCTTAAGGAATAAATAGATACGAAAAGGTGAGCCAAGGCTCACCTTTTTTATATAACCCTTGCTAGAG
>CAZTVB010000156.1:0-6611 GCA_964616315.1 uncultured Rikenellaceae bacterium | reverse complement strand
AGGAAACTCTTCTTTATCCGTTTTTTCTTCTTTCGCAATTTCTAATTCTGTTTCACCTCGTTTCACTTTTATATTAGTAATACTTCCAATAAAAGCCCATATTGTATGCCATTTTATAATGAATGTAATAATGACAAATATCACCAGTAAAAATGGCCATTGCTTTCCAATAGTTTCGATTATTTTCAGTGTATTTTCCATATGTTATATTTTTGATGTATCCCTAGTTTTATTTTCAGTATTACACACAACTTACTTATCCATATACCTTAATTCCTCCTTTTCCACGAGACCGTTAATTCAATAAAACTAAAAAAGTATATCAATGAGTTTATTATTGCATTATAAAGTTATACAATAGTTAAGCATTTGCAAATTAATGGTTTAAATAAATATTCATTTGTTTAATCTTTGCCCTAGGAGGTTGAGAACATATTCCACTCCGCGTAGGCAGGTGCGTTCATGGCTACTCCCTCCTTGGCGCAGAATATGCAGGCGCTGGAGTTATCAAAAATCATACGGGCTTTCCATATGGCGTTGTTGCACGTGCTAAAGTTACCCAGGTAAATGCTTTTGTTGTTTTTTTGCAGAAATGGGCAGCCCTCCTTATGCACTGCTCGGGTTCCCGTAAAGTTGGTTCGTTTTGTTAAATAGTAATCGGGCATTGTTTAGGTTTTTTGTTGGTTGCTTTTTGAAGTTTTATAGGAAGCGCTGCCAAATTGTTACCTATATTTTGCCAAAAAAATATTAACAGGCTGAAAAACAATTAGATAAATTTATTACTTTTGCCTTAACAGCTGTTTAGTTTTTTTGCTAAAATGGTAAAGCTTTGTTACTTAAAATTCTTTTGGATATACTTAATTTTAGTAAACTAAAACATTGAAAATCAGTTATATAATAAAAATATTCAAAATGATAGGTAACTTATTCCCTCCGTTCGGAATGTAACTGTAAAAAAGAACCCATAACAGTTACAGCAATGAAAACTCAAAAACAAGCAAAAGGCTCAGTAAATACTTTAGACCAATTAAAGTCGCAGCTTAACCATAGACAAAAGTTAAACCTTGCCCAAATGAAATCTATTTGCGGTGGCGAAGGCGAGGATAATGGTGGCGGTGATATTATAATTATTCCAAAACCACCAACTACTCCTCCAATTAAGTAATAGTTTTGGTATAGCGTTTTTATTTTCGAATTACCCTTTTTTGTATCATTGCATTGTTCTTTCTTTGTGCAATGCAAAAATTTTGGGTGTTCATATTACTAGCAACAATAGGCTTTTCTTTAAAGTCTCAGAATGACTATGTGGCAGGTCAGTATAAAATGTTTTCTACTTTTTATGCTCAGGGAGACCTAATTAAAGCCGAGCAAATATTGTTAAGTATATTGGACAAAAGCGACTCAATTTCGCAGGAATACCTTGTTGCAAGTTATAATAATTTAGGTGTAGTTTATAATAGATTTGGTAGGTACGATAAAGCCCTAGAATATATAAATCAGGCTGAAAAATTATTAATTCAAACTGGAGTTTCAGAGGAGTTGGCTGATGTTTATGTAAACAAGGCTAGAATCTATGGTATAATTAAGGAGTATGTTAAGGCAATCGATTTTCTTGATCAGGCGTTAAAGTTTTATCAAGCACAACCTAAGCCAAGTAAAAATCTATACTATAAAATTTCTACCGGTTATTTAAACCTTGGTCTTACCTACTACGAGAAGGGGGAGTTCTCTAGTGCTTTGCGATTTCTTCATCAAAGTTGTAATTTAAAGGAGAAGTTTAAACTATCGGAAAAGGCTTTGGTTTACCTAAATCTTGCAAAGGTTTATGTTAAACTTACAGATAATGTAAATGCCGAGAAATTTTTTCTCAAAAGCATAGAGTCCTTTAACAGCGAGTTTGGCCCCGATTACTACCGGATAACCAGCGTGCTATTCGATTATGGTCTTTTTCTCCGTTCCACTGGGCGTAAGCAGGAGTCGCTTCAGGTTCATCAAAGGGCGCTTGAGGTTTGCCAAAAAAACTACGGGGCTAAGCATCCGTTTGTTTCGCTGGCCTACAAGTTGTTGGGCGATTACTATACCGAGGAAAAGGAATACCCTAAGGCGTTGGAATTTTACCAGAAGGCACTTGTTGCAGTTGTCCGCGATTTTAATGATACAAATATCTTCTCCAATCCAACCGTAGGGTCGGCAATTTTTAGCTATCGCCTGCTCGATAACCTAAAGGGTAAGGCTCAGGCTTTTGCTCTTTATAGCGAGCAACAGAGAAACGAGGGTAAAAGGTTGGAGTTTTTGCAGGGCGGTTACCAAACCATTAACTTGGCGCTGGAGGTTATTGAGAAAATCCGTAGCGAGTACCTCTCGGTGGAGAGCAAGTTGTATTTAGCACAGAACGAGAAGGATACCTACCTGTCGGCCATAGAAATTGCCAGCTTAATGCATGCCCTTACAGGCGACCAGAAGTACGTAGAGCGAATGTACAGTATATCCAGCTTAAGTAAGGCTAGGGTGCTAACCGATGAGATTGCCGATAATGAGTTGCTTTACAGCAAAACCACTTCGGACACTATTCTTTTAAGGCGTAACGAGTTACTATCGCAAATTTTTTCGTACAACAAGCTTATACAGGACGAATCCCAGAAAACCAAACCCGATTCGCAAAAAATTGAACTTTGGAAGGATAAAATTTTCCAGTTAAACCGTGCAAGTGAGCAGAACTATGGCGATATACGGAGCCTCTCCAGCCTATTCAATGAGCAGGTTATAAAAGCTAAACCGTTGGAGTTTTCGGAAATAAAACGCAAGTTAAGCTCAACCGAAACTATTGTGGAGTATTTTATTCCACATAGATATAATAATGGTAAACGCGATTTCTACATTTTTACACTCAATCGTAAGGGAATTAAGTATGCTAAGGTGCAGGTGGATTCGCTTTTTTCCAATAATGTGGGTGCCATAAAGCAAGCAGCGGTTAAGGCCGATTTTAGCCAATCCACCGATGTTTACAACTCCTACATTAATGCGTTGGCGTATATGTACCAGAATTTGGTTAGCCCCATAAAGGCGAACATTGCAGGAAGCAGTTTGGTTATTATCCCCGACGAGGAGCTTTCCTATTTGCCTTTCGAGGCATTTATTAAGGAATTACCCCAAAGGAAAAGGTTTGGTTTCGATGGGTTAAAGTTTTTAATTTTTGATTACTCCATTGCCTATTCCTATTCTACATCTTTTTACTATTCTGGAGGTAAAAAGGGTACCAACAGGCTAAACTCTTTTATCCCCGATTACACAACGGCTTCGTTTGCTTCAAACTCGTTGGCAAACTTGCTGGGCGCAAAAACGGAGACTCGCGGAGCGAATAATTTCTTTGTTGGAACCGAGTACTCAGGGGGCAAGGCTACCGAGAGCGCATTTAAATCGACCTTGACCCAAAATTCAGTTTTGCACCTTGCAATGCATTCGGCCACCGATACGCTGGATTCAAAGTATTCATATTTGATTTTTGATAACAACAAGGATTCCCTTGACGATGGAAGGCTATACAGCTACGAGATTAGTATGAATAGGGTGGAGTCGCCAATGGTTGTTCTTAGTGCCTGCAACACAGGCACAGGAACTTTGTACCATGGCGAGGGAATTATGAGTCTAGGAAGGAGTTTCTTCCTTGCAGGTGCATCATCTGTAGTAAACACGCTTTGGGATGTTAACGATGAGGCCAGTTCGTTTATTATGGCCGAGTTCTACTGGAACTTATCAAAGGGAATAACCAAGGACGAAGCCATGCGATTGGCAAAGCTGAAATATCTGGAGAACTCAACCCCAACCTACTCAAATCCATACTTCTGGGCTTCGTACCAAGTGCTTGGCAATAAATTACCTATACAGGGAAACCCTTATCGTAATTTATGGTATGTAGCAATAGTTGCTGCTTCCATTGCGATATTTTTAGTTTATATGCGTTACCGCAAGAGGTGGAGACATTAAAGAGTAGGAAACGTTTTTTCAACTTCTGTTAGTCCAACTTCTTAAGTATTTTGGCCGCTTGGCTTTTGTAGTAGTTAGAGTTCTCTTTTAAGTCAGTAAAAAAGCTTATCGACTTTAAAGTGTCCCCTGTTTTAAGGTAAGTTAACCCAAGATACCATTGTGCTTCGGTTGAGAAATCCCGATTTTTCTTAACTACCTCGTCTAAAAGTTCTATGGCCTTGCTGTAATTACCCAGCTCAATTTGCGATAGGCCCGCAAAGAAGTATGGAGCAACGTTGAATGTATCGGATTTCATCAATAGTTCAAATTCAATAGCAGCCAGTTCGTAGTTGCCCTGCCTGTAATTAACAATGGCTTGGTTGTAGTTGACTGTATTCTCGTCGTCGCTACGGGTTACAGATGTAAATGCTTGGTAGGGCTTATAGTTTGTTTCAAATAAATTTTGAGAACTAGACGGCGCAATAAAAGAACGCACAACGAAGAAAAGAGCAAGCGTAGCAGCGGCCGAAATGCTTATAGTCCTTGTTAAGGTTGTTTTATACCACGATATCTTTAGTTCGTTAGGTTTCTCTTGGGTTTTCTGAATAAGCGATTCCTGAACATATTGAGTTACCTCTTTGTGCTTAATGCTAGCAAAACCGGTTTGGCTATTATCCCAATCTTGAACCCAATCAGCGGTTATCTTGTCAACACCCTTCTCGTTAATTTCGCTTTCAATTTGGGCAATCTCCTTCTCCTCGTCGGTCATTAAAGCTTTGCTTATAAATGCTTTTATATCGCTATGCTTTGCCGACTCGTTGTTGTATTCAGCCACAACTTTTTTCGACTCGTTGTCTATGTCTTTAAGGTTGATATCTTCGTTCACATCTTCAATGTCGAGTTTTGCTCGCATTGCTTTATCTACTGAATTTAACAGGTTGAAATCAAACCTTAGGTCTTTATCTTTTGCTAGTTCATCCTCAAACTTCAACATTTCCGATTCGGAAAGGTTGCCGTCCTTATAGTCTATAGCGTATTTAATGGAGTTGTTCATAAAGGTGTTTATAAGGGTTAAAGAAGGCTATTTTCAGTTCTTTTAATCATTTTAAAGTCTGGGTGGTTTTGAATTCTAGTAAGTAACACCTGCTGGCATTCGCATTTCTTTTTCTTTACGTAGCCGTAGGTAAGTCCTAATTTCTCGGCAATTTCCTTTGGCGAAAACTCTTGCCAGTAAAGTTTTAAGATTTGTTGACACCCGGGTTCCAGTGTTTCAAATACCTCAAGAATTATTTTTTGGTAAACCTCTTGGTCGTAGTCGTCAGGAATTTCCACAAAATCATCCTCCTGAAGTCGTCGGTTCAGGTAGTTTGCAGCGGCTTCCTTCTTTTCGTGCAATTTAAGCCAAAGGTTCTTGCAAACGCTGAAAAGGTATGTTTTAAACTTACATGTAAGGACAAAATCGCCTTGGTCTATCTTTTCAATCATAATGATTAGTCCATCCTGAAATATATCTCTGGCTTCATCGGGTGTTCCGCCCGCTTTATAAACCATAAGACGTACCATTGGAAGGTATCTATCAAAAAGATATCGGACAACCTCGTTTTGTCTTCTTTTTAGGCAATCTATTATTTCGCTGTCCGTGTATTCTTGCATGGGGAAACCTTAGGTGATTTTAACAAAAATATGTAATATCGGTCAAATGAAGCAAAAAAAACATCAAGAAAAAATCAATAATATGATATAAAACATTGAATGCCTGTTTTTTTGAAAAAAGTTCGTTTTTGGGGGTAACAATTCTTACTCAAAAAGTATTAAATAATATCATAAGTGTATTTAAGCCTTTTCTTGTTAAATGTGTACGTAAAATAAAAGGAAAAGTTCGTCGGATGTTTGTCTTAAATTTTAAATTGATAACATTTAATACTCTAAAGCCCTATGCCATTGCTATCGTTAGTTCAGGAGTTGTTGAGCCAGAAAAATTCGGAAAGCTCTGAAAGGTTGCCATTAAGTGAGTGCAGCAATATGATTAATGCAAAAATTCTTGTAGAAGATACGGTGGTGGATGTTGAAAGTGTTGCGTGTTCTGTAAAAGCCGAACTAAACCAACTCTTATCAGAGGAGCATTACTATAAATTTCTTAACGATTATGAAAGTATACCCTTCGATATTGCTATTGAAATTGAACGCAAAGTTACTCCCCTAATAGTTGATAACCTAAAGCATTTAAATATCTCCGATTTCAAAAAGGAAACCCTAGTGCGAAAATGTATGCGCCAGATTTTGGCCGAAAATTGATTAGCATAGAAAAAGAGGAAGAGGGAATGGGTTTACTGTAATGGGCAAAAGGTGAACAACAATAGTGTATTTAATGGTTTTTAGGGTTCCTATTCCCTCTTTGGTATATCCTCTTATTTCAAAGAAAAGAATAGGGAATAGGGTGGTGTTGATGTTGATTAAGGTACTAACATAGTTTTTCGGCTCTAAAAATTATGTGATACCCTATTCCCGGATTCTATAACTATATCCGAAACGATGCCGAATTGTTACCCCCTTTTTTTACTTTTTTTTGAAAAATTTTCTTATTGCCTGAAAATCAGCATTGAAAATTCAATTAAATAATTATTTAGACGAAAAAAAGGGCTTCGAAT
>CAZTVB010000155.1:0-6616 GCA_964616315.1 uncultured Rikenellaceae bacterium | reverse complement strand
CAGATTTTTTTGCTTGCTTGATTTTTAAATAATTGATTACTAATGTTTTGATTTAAAGTTTTATCCCTTGATTACATGGATATCAAAGTGTTGTTTTTAATTGAATAAGTAATCTATGTATTCAAAATTTTTAATTCTCTACATATAGGATATGGCAAAGGCAGTAAACCTGCCGTTTGTTACAGCATCCCAAAAGATATTAGACAGTTAACACGGACTGGAGTTACCAGTTCTGATATCAACCAAATGGTTCCTTGATATAAAAAGAAACAGAGGTATCCGAAACGCTGGAAAGGGAGTAGGTAAAATAAATAAGGAGGATTTAATTATGAATTTTAACCCAGAAATTTTTATTCAGAATCATGTTGATTTTGGAGGTATTATTACCGAAGAGTTTTTAAATCGCTTTTCTCAGGCACACTTTAAGTACAATAATCAAATCTATCATGGGAAACAGCATATTTCAAATTTTGGGCTGAATATGGATATTAAGTACGATTTGAGCAGTGCGATTGTATTTGACTTATCTCCAATAGCTGATGATAAGTTTAAGTTAGTTTGGAAAAAGCACTTAGCGGTTAAAGGTGCAAATGAACGGACTTTGTCAAATCTTACAAGCACCCCCCCTAACCTTAAAATTAGTGTTATTGGTGTTACCTTTACCTTTGTTGTTTATAAGGAGGATGGTAGTATAGATTTTACGGCAGATTTTAATTGGGATATTGCCGGAACATGCGCAGTTATTTTGGATAATATTGAAGGAGAGTATATTCTTCGCTTAGAGCCAATTAAACTTGAGTTTAAGATACACGAAAAGGAACTTTTAAAAGAGATAACAAAATCGTTATCTAGGAAACTACCCCAAAAGAAAGATTCAAATATTGTTAGCATTCGAGATTTCTTTGCTTCTAAACTCACTAGTGATCCGGAGAAATTGGTTCTCTATTTGCTAAATCAAATCCTTGCTACTCAGATGACAAACTTTGTACAGCAGTGGAAACTGCCAAAGGCATTTGAAATTATTGATGGGGTAGAGATTGAACCTGGTTACCTAGGTATTCAAGATAAATCAATTGCCGTGGGGTGTAAGGTAGGAAACTGTAAATCCAATGATGTTAAGAGCACTGCAGAAGCAAACATAACCCTTTTTATGAATGAGTTCAGAGAGGTTTATAACAAAGAGTTTAAATATGTAAGTATGGCAGAATTGCAAAAATGGGATCCTAAAAAATCAGAGACTCTGAAATGGTTGAAAAATAAAGAGATTGAATTTAAAAAGTTAAACGAAGCTAGAGTTAAAGTTAAATCAAAATTAATTGATTACCCTGAAAATATTATGCTTTTCACTAATGATGCAATTGCAGATACAGTTGCCAATAAGTATTTTAATTTTGATAAGTCCGAAGATTACTCTACTACACTTATTCCTGCTGTATTAAAAGCAAAATGTGGGTGGTCACTTAAACTCTCTAATGCAGATACTGAAGTTTTAGATTTTGGTCTAAGTTTAACTATGAATGCAAAGTTGCATGGATATGCCGCTGTTGGATGTCCAAATCCAGATCCAAAGCATTGGGGAGAATGGATGTGGTTTAATTTAGGCGCATCAATTGTTCCTGTACCCAATTTGGGCGTAGAAGCACGTCCTAACTTCAAACCCGACGGTATTTATTTCAGTGGTAAGCTAACAACCCAGCAACTCCAAGTCAATATAGATGGTCTTCCCGGTTGGGCAAATAAAGCGTTAGGGTGGATTACTGGATTACTTTCTGCACCGCTGTTTGCTGTAATCAATCTTATTGCATCTAATTTTAGTTTCAAAATTATCGATTATCCATCAATTGAGTTTCCTGGTACAGGAATTCCAATTGAGCCTCAAAACTGGAGATTCAATGAAAAGTTGGTGAAAAATGGACCATATCTCCTCTTTTCAGCCGATACTATTTTTTAGAATAACAGAATGGCTTGGGTTAATTACCCAAGCCATAACAGCAAAGAGTTATTTAATTCAAAATACAACCTATTTATAGGCTCCTAAACTGAATAAATTCATAACTTTATTCGTGCTTTTAGTTTCCGAATCTTTGTTTATCCTCTTAAAACTATTGCTATGAGAATGTTCTATAGGAATGTACTAGCCGTTACTCTACTGTTTTTTGTAACTGTAGGTTTTGCACAGAAAAGCTACAAGTTGAGCGTAGATTATAAGTACGATTTTTCATTTGTCTATTCATCGAACGGCTACGCAGCAGTTAGAATGAACGATAAGTATGGCTATATAGATAGGGATGGGAATTTGGCAATTGATTTTATGTTCGATAATGCCCAAACATTTATGGACAACGGTTTGGCACTGGTAAGTAACAATAGAATGCGAGCCAATGGCTTTGGGTTCGACACCTATTATAGTTTAATTAACCATACTGGTCAGACGGTAACATACCTAAACGATTATAGTTCCGTGTTTACTTTTATTGATGGAATTGCAAAAGTGTTGAAAAATGGCAAATGGGGTTTAATTGACCAAGCAGGAAAGCTGATTGTTGATTGTAAGTTCGAGTCAATATCATCTTATTTCCAACAAGGGTTGGCTCCAGTAAAACTTAATGGAAAGTATGGTTATATCGATAAGAAAGGTAACATTATTATTGAATGTAAGTTCGACGAAGCTAACGACTTTTCCGATAATGGTTTGGCTGCTGTGGGTAAGGATGATAAGTACGGATATATTAATACAACTGGGAAGTTTGTTATTGATAATGAATTTGATGATGCATCGGACTTTTACGATTCTGGTATTGCCAAGGTGAAGAAGGATGACAAGAAGTTCTATATTGATGAGGATGGACGCACATTATCTTTCGATGAAGTAAGGTTGCCTTCCAAGAACGGGCTATCAGCTGTTCGGAAGGGTACAAAATGGGGTTTTATCAATTTAAAACGAAAGGTTGTTATCGATTTTCAGTTCGATGGTGTTACCGATTTTTCCGACGATGGTTTGGCTGGTGTAAATAAGGATGGGAAACGTGGATATATTGATATTACAGGAAAACCAGCAATCGATTTACAGTTTGAACAAGTGTGGGGCTTTAATAAAGGACATGGAACTGTGCTCAAAAACAAAAAGTTAGGTGTTATTGATAGAACGGGAAAAATTGTAGTTGATTTTATTTACGATGGTATTAACTATTTCCCCGCCGAAGGTTTAACCCCTGTAAGGATTGGTAAAAAGTGGGGATTTATAGATGTTGATGGTAAGCAGGTAATTGATTGCCAGTACGATGAGGTTAAGTATTTTACCTCTGGTGTTTGTCCTGTACGGAAGGGCGATAAGTGGGGCTATATTGATGCAACAGGGAATGTAGTGGTTGCTTTGCAGTTCGATGAGCCTGGTTTTGCACACAATGGTTTTATAACTGTTAAGAAAAATGGGAAGTACGGCTGTTATAGGGAATCGAACCCTCAAAAGGAACTGGAAGATTTTATTCGACCCGAGTTTGCCAAATGGCAACAGAAAGGCAAATACGAGTCGAGCGATGCTTACCTTGCCCGCGTTAGCGAGGCTAACAGCAAGAAGAAAGCAGAGGAGTTGATGTATCTTGCTGTACAAAAAATTGCCCCAAGTTACTGCGATTGGCGAACCTTTGCCAATGAGTACGACCCCGATAATCAGACATTTAAATTAGAGGTTGTTGGTATTCCGCCCTTTTACCTAAAGGTTCCTGTTACCGAAGCCGAGGCTTTCGACACCTCTTCAACTAAATTGCAATTTTCCGATATTCAGTACGCACTGAACCCAAGTGGCAAGTTCTTTTTACAGAGAGCCACTATTACAAATCCAGTAATCGCTAAGGTTTACAATTATTCGTCGGAGAATAGTGCTACGTTTGCGGTTAATCAATTCAACCTAAATTACGACCCATTGAAGTTGAATGTGCAGGTTACTTCAAACAATCAGGCAGTTAATACCCAAAGTAATACGATATTGGTAGGGCAGTCCGATGTGGATATAAATATTCCTATTAACCCTCAAACCAACGATAAAACCTTTGTAGTTATTATTGCTAACGAGAACTACCAGAAAGAGGTTAAGGTGAAATTTGCCGCCAACGATGGTAAGGTTTTTAAGGATTACTGCGAGAAAACGCTGGGAATTCCATCACAAAATATCCATTTTACTGTTGATGCAACCTATGGTAACATGAAATCGGAAATAAAGTGGATTGCTGATGTTATTGCTGCATATAATGGCGAAGCCAAAGTTATATTCTACTATGCAGGTCACGGAATGCCTAACGAGGCCGATAAATCGGCTTACCTATTGCCAGTGGATGGGTTCTCATCCGATTTTGAAACTGCTATAAAGCTTAACGATTTGTATGCTCGACTTACTGAGAAGCCATCGCAAAAAGTTACCTTTATTTTAGATGCCTGCTTTAGTGGTAGTGCTCGAGATAACGCAATGCTAGCTGAGGCTAGAGGTGTAAAAATTAGGCCGAAGGCCGATTTGCTTACTGGCAACAGTATTGTAATAAGCGCAGCCACAGGCGATGAAACTGCATATCCTTTCAGCACCAAGCAACACGGTTTATTTACCTACTTTTTGTTGAAAAAATTGCAGGAAACAAAGGGCGATGTTACCTATAAGGAACTATTTGAGTACATAAAAACTAACGTTGCACAGCAATCGGTAGTGGTAAACCAAAAATCGCAAACACCACAAGTGCAGACTAGTCCTAGTATCGGCGGCTGGGAAGTGCTTAAATTAAAGTAAGGTAGTTTTGTTATATTTTTTTAAAGTTGACGAATTACTTTTTCCAATAGACACTGAATATCTATATTGCGTCAATTTTTAAACAAATTTTTGATGCATTTGGTGTTTAGGTTTTTGAAGAGGATTTCGTTTTATTCAGTATTAATCAACTTTTTTGTTTTAATTTCTATTTCTCATGTTAAATCAAAAACTGTTGATGTTTGTTTGGATGATACCTTGCTGTTAACCACAAGAGATTCAGTTTCTCCTGTTGATTCATTGCCGGAGTTTGCCAATCTAGGTAAGTTCTGTAGCCCTTTTCGGGGCAAAGTTATAAGTCATTTTGGCCCAAGGCGTAACCGTTTTCATGCTGGTACCGATATTAAACTACAGTTGGGTGATAGTGTCCATGCAGCCTTTACAGGTGTTGTAACTCGTTCGAAAAAATATTACGGCTACGGTTTGCTGGTTGTGCTAAAGCACACCGATAGCGTGGAGACCTATTACTCCCACTTAAGCAAGTTGCTGGTTAACGTTGGCGATACTATTCCTGTTGGAACTGTGGTTGGCTTAGGTGGGCGAACAGGACGTGCAACTACAACTCATTTGCACTTTGAATTTAGAGTAAACAGAATTGCCTACGATTCCGAAAAACTGTTCGATTTTAAGAATCAACTTGTGCTTGCAAACGAAATTCCAGTACCAGATACTGTTAAAGTAAATATTGTTACTGCCGATTCTGTTCCAAATTACGATGCTGGATTAACCATGAAAACCGATAATCCAATTCAGGAACAGGTTGAAATAATTCATATAGTTAAAAGGAAGGATACTTTATATTCTTTGGCAAAACGCTATGGAACTACTGTGGATAGTATATGTACAATGAATCAGATAAACCCAAATGATATTCTGAGTTTAGGACAAAAACTTAAAATCAGGTAGAAAAAAGTTTTTTATTACCTTCCCTTTTTTATTTGCAGATTGAATGAAGAGTAGTAATCAGGTTTTGGAGAGTAGAGGCTTCTTGAAAGATGGAGCGGAGAGTGCTTTTGCAAATCTACCAAATTCAAAGAAACTCGAATTACTGAAAAGTCCAATTCCAACGGAGCGCACTTTAGGTGCACGACTTGCGAAAGAGATAGGCGAATCCGCTGTTTCAGCCTTGATTGCGGCTCTTAAAGTTGAGAAAAAACTTTACCCGAAAATAGAAATATGCAATACCCTAGTTGGGTTTGGAACAATTTCCGTTAAGCCATTAATTGAGAATTTAGGCCAAATTGGCAATAATCAACATAAGGATATCTCAAACAAGGCATTCGAAAAAGATAGTTATCCATTGCCAAGGGATATTGCTGCAAGAACTCTTGAGCATATTGGAAAAGATGCGTTACCACAATTATTAAAAGTTCTGGAAGAGGATAATTTATCCAAGTTAAGCGAGGCCATTGATGCTATTGGATTCATTTGTTTCTACAATCATCAACCCGAAGTTATCGATAAACTTAAATCTTGCTACAAAGCAAATACTACTAACGATTTAATTTGTTGGAAATTAGTTAGAGCAATGAGTGGATTTCCTGAAAGCAAAGAATTTTTAGTTGCGCAGAGTGAAATCACAGAAAATTCAATAATTAAACAGGAAATTGACCGCAGTATTAGGCTGATAAATAAAAGATATGATTCTATCGGCGTTCATTCCATTTCTCAATAATTCCAATAACCATTAGGACTGTTCCTGCGATTATTATTAGAATACCTCCAACCACCTTGCTTGTCCTAAAGTAAAAAAAATCAATATAACCTAAGTAGATTAGCAACGCACCAAAAGCAATAGATGCTAAGCCCCATAGTATTTTATGC
>CAZTVB010000154.1:0-6632 GCA_964616315.1 uncultured Rikenellaceae bacterium | reverse complement strand
ACAATAGCAAGATTGGCTTGTTTATTTTGTATCAATATTTTTAACAATAATCAAGACTTTACTATATCTAATGTCTTGAATCTAATATCTAGAGTCTTTTAAAATGGCAAACGAACAGGATAAAATACTTGATGAGGTAACGGGGTCAGAGTACAAATACGGCTTTGTTACCGAAATCGAAACCGAAACAATTCCCAAGGGTCTTAACGAGGATGTTGTTCGCATAATCTCCGAAAAAAAAGGAGAACCCGAATGGATGCTTGAGTTCAGGCTAAAGGCATTCCGTCATTGGCAAACCATGGAGATGCCTGAGTGGGCACACCTGCAAATTCCTCCTATCGATTATCAGGACATTATTTACTACGCCGCTCCAAAGCAAAAAGCAACATTAAATAGTTTGGATGATGTTGACCCAATTCTTAAGGAGACTTTCGACAAACTTGGAATTCCCCTGGAGGAGCAAAAAATGCTTTCGGGAGTTGCGGTTGATGCAGTTATGGATAGCACATCGGTTAAAACTACTTTCCGCGAAACATTGGCTGAACAGGGTATAATTTTCTGCTCAATGAGCGAGGCCATAAAGGAGCATCCAGATTTGGTGAAGAAATACCTAGCGTCGGTTGTTCCCGTAACCGACAATTACTTTGCAGCGCTTAACTCCGCAGTTTTCAGCGATGGGTCTTTCTGCTACATTCCAAAGGGCGTTCGTTGTCCTATGGAATTGAGTACATACTTCCGCATAAATGCATCGAACACAGGGCAGTTTGAACGCACACTGATTGTTGCCGATGATGAGAGTTACGTTTCGTACCTCGAGGGTTGCACTGCTCCAATGCGCGACGAGAACCAGTTACACGCTGCTGTTGTGGAGATAGTTGCACACGAAAATGCAGAGGTAAAGTACTCAACTGTACAGAACTGGTATCCTGGCGATAAGAATGGCAAGGGCGGTATATATAACTTTGTTACTAAACGAGGAATTTGTAAGGGAAAGAACAGCAAAATTTCTTGGACTCAGGTAGAAACTGGTTCTGCAGTTACCTGGAAATATCCAAGCTGTATTTTGTTGGGCGAAAATTCCTACGGAGAGTTCTACTCGGTGGCAGTTACGAACAACCACCAACAAGCCGATACTGGTACCAAAATGATTCATATTGGTAAGAATACTCGCAGTAGAATTGTATCCAAAGGTATATCGGCTGGGGTTAGCAATAACAGCTACCGTGGATTGGTTAAAGTTCTAAAAGGAGCCGATAATGCCCGTAACTTCTCACAATGCGACTCACTACTTTTAGGTGATAAGTGCGGAGCGCACACATTCCCATACCTAGAGGTTGACAACCCCACTGCAATTGTTGAACACGAGGCTACAACTTCTAAAATTGGCGAGGACCAAATTTTTTACTGCAACCAACGTGGATTATCCACCGAGGATGCTGTAGGGCTAATTATCAATGGCTACGCCAAGGAAGTATTAAATAAACTGCCAATGGAATTTGCGGTTGAAGCACAAAAATTACTGCAGATTAGCCTTGAAGGCAGCGTTGGATAGAGTGAAATTGAAAAAAACAATAAATAATGCAATTTTAAGATTGATTTTTAACCACTAAGGCAACAAAGGATTTCACAAAGGAACACAAAGGGAATGCTTAAAAATGAAACTATAAGAGATTCAAAAAAGTTTGGAAGTTTTTTCTTTGAGCGCCTTCGTGATTTACTTTGAGCGACTTTGTGGTTAAATATAACTTACAAAATAAACTAAATGTTATGCTAGTTATCAAGGATTTACACGCAAAAATAAACGATAAAGAGATACTAAAAGGTATCAACCTAGAAGTAAAACCTGGTGAGGTTCACGCCATTATGGGACCTAACGGTTCAGGTAAAAGCACTCTCGCATCGGTATTAACCGGTAGGGAGATAGTTGAGGTTACCCACGGTTCTGTAACATTCAACGGAAAAGATGTACTGGAAATGCCCGCAGAGATTCGCTCACGCGAAGGTATCTTCCTGAGTTTCCAGTATCCTGTTGAGATTCCAGGCGTTAGTATGGTTAACTTTATGAAGGCTGCGGTAAACGAGCATCGTAAGTATCGTAACCTAGAGCCACTTTCTGCATCGGATTTCCTAAAGCTTTTACGCGAGCGTAAAGAGTTGGTAGAGATTGATTCTGCACTTACAAATCGCTCTGTAAACGAGGGTTTTTCTGGTGGAGAGAAAAAGAAAAACGAGATTTTCCAAATGGCGATGCTTGAGCCAAAACTCTCAATCCTCGATGAAACTGACTCTGGTTTAGATATTGACGCTTTACGTGTTGTGGCTAACGGTGTGAATAAACTGAAAACCGCCAATAATGCTACAATAGTTATCACTCACTACCAAAGGCTTTTGGACTACATTGTTCCTGATTTTGTTCACATCCTTTACAACGGACGTATTGTTAAAAGTTCGGGTAAGGAACTAGCTTTAGAACTAGAAGAAAAAGGATACGATTGGATTAAGAACGGGAATTAGTTGTTCTTTAATGGTTGTTAGTAATAAAAACAGTCACTAAATCCTAATAGTCAATCAGTCAAATAGTCAGAAAAGATGAGCAAAACTGCCACACAAAATATAAAAGATGAAATGGTGAACCTTTACCTCGATAATCTGGATTTGATTTCGGAGGGAAGTTCAGCATTAATGAATCATCACCGCGAGGAGGCAATTCAGAACTTTAGAATTCTGGGCTTGCCAAGTCAAAAAAACGAGAAGTATAAGTACTCCAAAATTGAATCGATATTCAGTTACGAGTACGAGAAATACTTTGCACCTAGGAACATCACTTTTAAGGTTGAAGATATTTTCCGTTGCGATATACCAGAACTTGATACCCATCTAGCATTGGTTCTAAATGGTTTTTACTTGCCAAACCCCAATAGACTTCAGGTTTTAGACAATGGAATTGTGATTGGAAGCATGATTGATGCAGCTGCAAAATATCCACACCTATTCGAAAAGCATTATAATGCTCAGGCTGAGAACAATGCCGATGGACTAGTTGCTTTAAATACCGCATTTGCCCAGGATGGAATATTTATCTATGTTCCCAAGGGTGTTGTTTGCACTAAACCAATCCAAATCATCAACCTTTTGATGTCGGATGAGAATTTGTTAGTTCAGTACCGCAACCTAATCATACTGGAGGAATCGAGCCAAGCAAATGTGTTGGTTTGCGACCACTCCCTATCGCCAAAACGATTCATATCGAACGTTGTAACCGAGATTGCAGTTGGAGCAAATGCGCAGTTGGAGTTCGTTAAAATGCAGAACGAGCATAACGAAGCGAACCAACTTACACATACATACGTTAAGCAGGAGCGCGACTCAAAGATGATTTCAAACGTGCTATCGTTGCACGGCGGATTTATCCGGAACAACCTAAATATGCAACTTGCAGGCGAGGGTGCCGATGCTCATGCATACGGATTATATCTAACGGACCGTACACAACATACCGACAACTACACGTTTATAGACCACGCTGTGCCAAACTGTACCAGCAACGAGTTATACAAAGGTATACTTGACGACCAAGCCACTGGTGCATTCAATGGAAGAATACTTGTACGTAGGGATGCTCAGAAAACGCAGGCATACCAGTCGAACAACAACCTTTTGCTCACTGCCGATGCCAAAATGAGCACCAAACCTCAACTTGAGATTTATGCCGATGATGTAAAATGCTCTCACGGAGCAACTATTGGACAAATCGACTACGATGCATTGTTCTACATGCGAGCTCGTGGTATTGGGGAGCGTGAGGCAAAATTACTGTTGATGTTTGGTTTTGCCCACGAAGTTGTTAAGCGTGTTTCGATAGAATCGTTACGTGAACGTGTCGACGACTTGGTAAACAAGCGCCTACGTGGCGAACTATCGCGCTGCCATAACTGTCCAATGCATTGCTGCTAAGTGTAGTTGTTCGTTGATAGTTGATTGTTGTTCGTAAAGAGAATTATGATGGATTACAAAGAATTAGACGTTTGGAAAGAAACCAAGGAAATGCTCAATTTGAGCAATTATGGACAAAACTTCAGAATTGTAAGATGCTTATCAATGGTTTTATAAATTACTATCAAAACAAAAAATAGCCAAAATGCCCATATTCTCGAACAACGAACAACGAACAACGAACAACTTAGAAGTTTACAGAAAAGACTTTCCTATCCTATCGCGCGAGGTGTACGGTAAACCATTGGTGTATTTCGACAATGGAGCAACAACCCAGAAACCCAAGCTAGTCCTCGATACCATTGAAAAGTTCTACAACTCAATCAATGCAAATATTCATCGTGGGGTTCATAAACTAAGTGCTGAATCCACCGAGGAGTACGAAAAGGCACGTGAGGTGATTAGAGAATTTCTCAACGCAGAAAAGACTTCCGAGATTATTTTTACATCGGGAACAACAGCATCAATCAATTTGGTAGCATTTTCCTTTGGCGAAGTATTCGTAAAATCGGGCGATGAGGTTATTGTCACCGAAATGGAGCATCACTCTAATATTGTCCCCTGGCAACTGCTCTGCGAGCGCAAAGGAGCAAACCTCAAAGTTCTTCCATTCGATGAGAACGGAGAACTTAAAGTTGATATGCTTGAATCGCTCATCACTCCAAAAACTAGAATACTTTCAGTAACACACGTTTCTAACACGCTTGGTACTGTAAACCCAATAAAGCAGATAATTGAAATTGCCCACAGGCATAATGTTCCTGTACTAATTGATGGCGCACAGGGAGTAAAACATGGAATTATTGATGTTCAAGACCTCGATGCCGATTTCTACGCATTCTCTGGACACAAAATTTACGGCCCAACAGGAATTGGAGTGCTTTATGGTAAGGAGAAATGGTTAAACCAAATGGCCCCTTGGCAAGGCGGTGGCGATATGATTGCAACAGTATCGTTTGCCAAAACCACATTCAACGAGTTGCCATTCAAGTTCGAGGCTGGAACCGCAAACTACATTGGCGCAGCTGGACTTGCCACTGCAATTGAGTACTACAAATCCGTTGGAATTGAGCAAGCAACTGCTTACGAAACAGAACTGTTGGAGTATGCTACAAAAAAACTAATTGAAATTGACGGCCTCAGAATAATTGGAACAGCCAAGGATAAAGCATCCATAATTTCATTTGTTTTAAAAGATATTCACCCCTACGATACAGGTATGATTTTGGATAAAATGGGAATTGCCGTTCGCACGGGCAACCATTGTACTCAACCGGTTATAGACCATTTTGGGATTGATGGAACAGTGCGTGCATCGCTGGCATTCTACAACACATTTGAAGAAGTTGACAGATTGGTTGAGGGTGTAGCTAAGGTTAAGGCGATGTTTGAATAGTTGTTCGTTGATAGTAAAAATTTCTTCAAGGACTTTTTACTAAGCAGCCAAACAGTTGGGTAATCAAATAGCCTAATTATTATCTTTGAAGAAAAAAGAATATGACACTTAACGAAGTTCAGGATAGCATTATCGACGATTTTAGTTTGTTTGACGATTGGATGGATCGCTACCAACAGTTAATTGAACTGGGAAAAGATTTACCACCAATTGACGAAAAGAAACGTACCGACCAATACCTAATAAAAGGCTGCCAGAGCAAAGTATGGCTCGATGCCGATTTGGTTGATGGTAAAGTGCAATTTTCGGCCGATAGCGATGCTATTATAACTAAAGGAATTGTTTCTCTGCTTATTAAAGTGCTAACAAACAGAACACCACAGGAAATTCTTGATGCCGATTTGTACTTTATCGATAAGATTGGGTTGAAAGAGAACTTATCGCCTACCCGCAGCAACGGATTGGTAGCAATGGTTAAGCAAATGCGAATGTACGCTTTGGCTTTTCAAGCCAAAAGCAACAACGCATAAACTTAAATTAAATTGGATTGTTTTTCTGAAAAATATATCAAAATGGAACTACGCGACGAACTAGCAATACAAACCGATATTGTTAAAACACTTAAAAATATTCACGACCCCGAAATTCCAGTAAACATTTACGATTTGGGGTTAATTTACGATATTGATGTTGACGAAAACCGCAAAGTAACAATCACCCTAACGCTAACTGCGCCCAACTGCCCAATGGCCGACCAACTGATTGAAGAGGTAGAAGAGAAAGTCTCAAAAATTGAAGGAGTAACAGGAGCCATCATCAAACTAACATTTGACCCACCCTGGGATAAAAGTAGAATGAGCGATGAGGCCATGTTGGAGCTAGGTTTCTTATAGAATCATTTTATGGAATCGAAAGAAGGTAACAAGTTTCAAAAACTACTTAGAGGAAGTAGTTTCGTAACGGGGAACATAATATTCGATGATGATGAGATTTTTATTCAACGTGATGCCAAAGCATTTTGGTATAGTATTTTCATTATCATATTTTTTTCAATTGGGCCTGCTATTAGAATTTTTGAAGGATCATATAGCACCGATAAATCAATGATAATTCACGATTTACTATTATCAATTATTATAATCATACTTCTCACAATTTCTGTTTTAAAATTGATAGAAATAAGAAAAACAAGCAACATTACATTTCCTATCAAGGACTTAAAAGGTATTTCGGTAATCTCAAG
>CAZTVB010000153.1:0-6683 GCA_964616315.1 uncultured Rikenellaceae bacterium | reverse complement strand
TCTCCCACCATATTCCAATATACTTTGTGGGCTTAAACCACGACACATCGCCCAATTTATTGGGCTCGTTAAGGTTCAAAATCAACTTTGACTCTATTAAATCGCCCGCCTTTTGTCCTATCTGAATTGTTCGCCAGGGCGAATTGAATGGAGTTTTTGTCACAACCTTAATTCCAGAATCGTTCCCAACCAGTTCGCTCTGCATTGCATAGTTAACCGTATCAACTTTTAAGGTTATTCCAGCATAGTTCTCCACTGCTGCCTCATGAAAACTCAGGTAAATACCTTCATCGGTTTTCATCGTTACTGGAGTATTTACTGCATTTTCGGGAATATAAGTTTGAGCCAACTCATTCTTGCTCTTACTGTTTAACGCATCAATTTTGTTGAAGCGGGTTGTTTTATATAGATGCTCATAAATATCCCAATCGCCGGGCTGCCACCAGCACATATGGTCACCTGTGAGATTGTACTGAGTATTCTCATCAACAATAACAACATCCTTAATATTTTCCTGCTCAGGAAACTCATACCGAAAACCTACACCATCATCAAAAACTCTAAAAACAATTGCAAATCGACGTTTTAGATTCTTGCCTTCTCGCAAGAAAACCTTTAACTCATTGTAATGATTAGTGACATATCGCTGTTCGCCCCAAGGCATCTCCCATCGCTCATTGAACTCAAGTGTTCGAACACTATCAATCCTCATCCCTTTGCCAAGCGATTCCATATCCTTAAAATCAAACCCAAGTGTTGATGGTTTGATAATTGGCTTATCGTTAAAATAAACGCTATACGATGGCTGTTTTTCGCCAGTCAAGGCAAAGTTCAACTTCACCTTATTTGAAGGAGAAAGAACGGTAAATTCTTCGTTTGAACAGGATAGCAACCCCACCACCAAACCAAGAAGAATGAACGACATATTTCTCATAGCATTCAAATTTTATATAATGAAAAAAGAATGTTGATTTCTGATTTTTAGAAGTTTTCGTTCATAATTCAAAAATCGACATTCCCTATTAAACTATCAGACTTTAGGCCACACCACCCTTACCGCCAAAGTTCATTGGGAATGGAGGCATTCCTTCGGTCCCTTCGGGTAGTTTAATTGTTCCCATATTGGACTCAAACTTGGCAATATTATCCTGCAACGCCAAAAGTAGGCGTTTTGCATGGTCAGGCGTAAGTATTATTCTGCTTTTAACCTGAGCCTTAGGAATACCAGGCATAACACGTACAAAATCAATAATAAATTCTGATGAAGAGTGTGTTATTACTGCAAGATTTGAGTAAACTCCTTGCGCTATCTCATCGCTTATCTCAATATTAATTGGGTTCATTTTATTATCGCTCATAGCAAAAGTATTTTAAAAGATTAATGATGCTAAATTAAAGAAAATAACTGGAAAATATACTTTTCGAAGTTATTAGGCTAAAGCATTAAAAAAAAGAGTTGACCCTTAGGCCAACTCTTCTCTATTATCAATTGTTTCGATTAATCTTCAACATTAACTGAACTTTTTGATTTTTCAATCAAATCATGGTCGTCCTTGGAGTAAACCACCAATCTGTCGAACTCACGAAGACCAGTACCAGCAGGAATTAGGTGACCACAAATTACGTTCTCCTTCAAACCTTCTAAGGTATCAACCTTACCGAAGATTGCAGCCTCATTAAGTACCTTAGTTGTTTCTTGGAACGATGCAGCAGACATAAAGCTGTTTGTCTGAAGTGCTGCTCTTGTGATACCCTGAAGCACCTGACTCGATGTTGCGGGAACCGCATCGCGAGCTTGGATTAACTGCAAGTCTTTACGCTTAAGCTTTGAGTTTTCATCGCGAAGTGCTCTGGCGGTGATAATCTGACCTGGACGGAATCCCTCCGCATCACCTGCCTCCATCACAACCTTCTTATCGAAGATGTAATCGTTCTCCTCAATGAACTCCCACTTATCAACTATTTGCTTTTCAAGGAAGCGTGTATCGCCTGGGTCGTCAATCTCAACCTTACGCATCATCTGGCGAACAATCACCTCAAAATGCTTATCGTTGATTTTCACACCTTGTAAGCGGTAAACTTCCTGAACCTCATTAACTATATACTCCTGAACCTTTGTAGGACCTTTAATTGCAAGAATATCGCTTGGAGTAATAGCACCGTCCGATAGAGGAATACCTGCCTTAACGTAGTCGTTCTCTTGAACAAGAATTTGTTTGGACAGTGGAACTAAGTACTTTTTAACCTCACCGGTTTTTGAAGTAACGTTAATTTCACGGTTACCACGTTTAATTTTAGCAAATGTAACTTCTCCATCAATCTCTGATACAACTGCGGGGTTCGAAGGGTTACGAGCCTCGAACAGTTCTGTTACTCGTGGAAGACCACCGGTGATATCACCCGACTTACCCATTGCACGTGGAATCTTAACAAGAATTTCACCTGCTAGTACCGAAACTCCCTCATCAACTACAATGTGCGATGAAACAGGTATGTTGTAAAGACGAATAACTTCGCCTTTCTCATCAGTAACCTTAATTGCAGGGTTCTTAGTCTTGTCACGAGAATCGATAATAACCTTCTCACGATATCCAGTTTGCTCATCGGACTCCTCGCGGAATGTAACATCCTTGATTAGAGAATCAAATGCAACTTTACCAGCAACCTCGGAAATAATAACGGCATTCCATGGATCCCACTCGCAAATAAGTTGTCCTTTCTTAACGGTATCCTCGTTGTTGATATACAATTTAGAACCGTAAGGAATGGTATGTGTTGATAAAGTAATGCCTGTATTTAAGTCTACAATACGCATCTCGGCCAAACGACCAATTACGATATTGAATTTATTTCCTTCCTCATCCTCACGAGCAACGGTTTTCAACTCCTCAATCTCTGCTCTACCGTCGAAACGTGCCACAATCTTAGAATCGGAAATAATGTTCGATGCAGTACCCCCAACGTGGAATGTACGAAGAGTAAGCTGCGTACCAGGCTCACCGATACTCTGTGCGGCAATAACACCAACAGCCTCTCCCCTCTGAACCATACGACCAGTTGCAAGGTTACGTCCATAACATTTACCGCAAACACCTTTACGTGACTCGCAGGTTAACACTGAACGAATTTCTACTTGCTCAATTGGTGAATCTTCAATATCGCGAGCAATTTCCTCGGTAACCTCTTCCCCGGCCGCAACAATTAGTTTACCTGTTAATGGATGGTATACATCATGAACAGTAGTGCGACCAAGTATTCTTTCGTAAAGAGTTTCTACTACTTCCTCATTCTTTTTGATAGCAGTAGCAACCAAGCCACGAAGCGTTCCGCAATCAGGCTCAGTAATAATAACATCCTGCGATACGTCAACCAAACGACGGGTTAGGTAACCTGCGTCAGCGGTTTTAAGAGCGGTATCAGCAAGACCCTTACGAGCACCGTGGGTTGAAATAAAGTACTCAAGAACAGATAGACCCTCCTTGAAGTTGGAAAGAATTGGGTTCTCGATAATCTCATTTCCTGTAGCGCCTGATTTCTGAGGTTTAGCCATAAGACCACGCATACCGCAAAGCTGACGAATTTGCTCCTTCGAACCACGAGCACCAGAGTCAAGCATCATATAAATTGAGTTGAAACCTTGGTTATCGCCAGATAGATTCTTAAGCAGTGTAAGAGTTAACTTTGCATTAGTATGTGTCCAAATGTCTATAATTTGGTTATAACGTTCGTTATTAGTAATAAGACCCATGTTGTAGTTTGACATAACCTCGTCAACCTGCTCGTAACCTTCCTCAACAAGCGAAGCCTTTTCTTCAGGAATAACAACATCGTTGAGGTTGAACGACAAACCACCCTTGAACGCCATATAGTATCCTAAATCCTTAATATCATCTAGGAATTGTGCTGTACGAGATGTACCTGTTTTCTTCAAAGTAGTACCGATAATATCACGAAGCGACTTTTTGGTCAATACCTCGTTAATATACCCCATTTCCGTAGGAACGTACTGGTTGAATATAACACGGCCAACAGTTGTTTCCTTTAGTGGGTGAGTTACATTACCCTCAGCATCGGTTAAAGTTAAACGAACCTTAATGATAGCATGTAGGTCAACAGCTTTCTCGTTGAATGCAATAATAACTTCCTCTGGTGAATAGAAAATTAATCCTTCACCTTTAGCGCCCTTCCGTTGTTTTGTGATATAGTACAAGCCTAACACCATGTCCTGAGAAGGAACTGTAATAGGAGCACCATTGGCAGGGTTAAGAATGTTGTGCGAACCTAGCATCAATATTTGCGCCTCGAGTACAGCCTCATTGCTCAAAGGCAAGTGAACCGCCATTTGGTCACCGTCGAAGTCGGCGTTGAACGCTGTACAGGAAAGTGGATGCAACTGAATAGCCTTACCCTCAATAAGTTTAGGCTGGAAAGCCTGAATACCCAATCGGTGCAAGGTAGGAGCACGGTTCAGCATAACAGGATGTCCTTTAAGAACGTTTTCGAGGATATCCCAAACCACAGGATCCTTACGATCAACAATTTTTTTAGCTGATTTAACGGTCTTAACAATACCTCTTTCTATTAATTTACGGATAACAAATGGCTTGTATAGCTCTGCAGCCATATCCTTTGGTAATCCGCACTCATGCATTTTTAATTCAGGACCAACAACAATTACCGAACGTGCAGAGTAGTCAACGCGTTTACCCAGTAAGTTCTGACGGAAACGTCCTTGCTTACCTTTCAAACTGTCGCTAAGAGATTTAAGCGGACGGTTTGCATCGGTTTTAACTGCGTTAGATTTACGTGAGTTATCGAATAACGAGTCAACGGCTTCCTGAAGCATACGTTTCTCGTTACGAAGAATAACCTCAGGAGCCTTAATCTCAATAAGTCTCTTTAAACGGTTATTTCTGATGATAACCCTACGGTATAAATCGTTCAAGTCCGAAGTAGCAAATCTACCTCCATCCAAAGGAACTAAAGGACGTAATTCTGGTGGAATTACAGGAATAACCTTTAGAATCATCCATTCTGGTTTGTTGATCTGCTTGGATTCACGGAAAGCCTCTACTACGTGCAAACGCTTAAGAGCTTCGCTCTTACGTTGCTGAGAGGTTTCTGTACTAGCTTTATGGCGTAAATCGTACGACATTTCATCCAAATCAATTCTTGAAAGAAGAGTGTTAAGAGCCTCAGCACCCATTCCTGCAATAAACTTATTTGGATCACTATCGTCAAGGTATTGGTTTTCCTTTGGTAGAGTATCTAAAATATCAAGATATTCCTCTTCTGTTAAGAAGTCAAGATACTTAATACCATCGGCAGCCTTAATACCTGGGTTAATAACCACGTAACGCTCGTAGTAAATAATTGCATCCAACTTTTTGGATGGCAATCCTAATAAATAGCCAATTTTGTTGGGCAACGATCTGAAGTACCATATATGAGCAACTGGTACAACAAGATTAATGTGACCCATTCTTTCACGACGAACTTTCTTTTCTGTAACCTCAACACCGCAACGGTCGCAAACTATACCCTTATAACGGATACGTTTGTATTTACCGCAGTGGCACTCGTAATCCTTAACAGGACCGAATATACGCTCACAGAAAAGTCCATCGCGTTCAGGCTTATATGTTCTATAATTGATGGTTTCGGGTTTTAGCACTTCTCCACTCGAACGCTCGAGAATCTCCTCTGGCGATGCAAGTCCGATTGTAATCTTTGAAAAGTTGCTTTTAACCTTATTTTCCCTTCTGAACGACATAGTATGAATATTAAATAGTTAAGCTTTGCGTTTAAAACTGGGAGTTTTTACCTCCCAGTATGATATTGCAAAACGTGTTAATCAAGGTTAATGCTTAACCCTAAACCACGCAGTTCGTGTAACAATACATTAAGCGATTCTGGAATACCTGCTTGAGGCATAGACTCACCCTTAACAATCGATTCGTAAGCCTTTGCTCTACCAACCACATCGTCGGACTTGATGGTAAGAATCTCCTGTAAGATATGCGAAGCACCGAATGCTTCAAGAGCCCAAACCTCCATCTCACCAAAACGCTGACCTCCAAATTGTGCTTTACCACCAAGAGGCTGCTGTGTAATAAGTGAGTATGGTCCAATGGAACGAGCGTGCATCTTATCGTCAACCATGTGGCCTAGTTTAAGCATGTAGATAACACCAACGGTTGCAGGTTGGTCAAAGCGCTCACCTGTTCCACCATCGTAAAGATATGTTGTGCCATAGCTTGGCAAACCAGCTTTACTAGTATATTCAGTGATCTCTTCGAGTGTAGCACCATCAAAAATTGGAGTACTAAAACGTTCGCCTAACTTCAATCCTGCCCAGCCCAGAACAGTTTCATAAATCTGTCCAAGGTTCATACGCGAAGGCACACCAAGAGGGTTAAGAACAATATCGACAGTTGTTCCATCCTCAAGGAATGGCATATCCTCATCACGAACAACTTTAGCAACAATACCCTTATTACCGTGGCGACCTGCCATCTTATCTCCAACTTTAATCTTACGCTTTTTAGCAATATAAACCTTTGCCAATTGCATAATACCTGCTGGTAGCTCATCCCCGATGGTTACATTGAACTTCTTACGCTTGAATTCAGCATCGTACTCTTTCCACTTAAGGATATAGTTCTGAATAACTGCTTTAATAA
>CAZTVB010000152.1:0-6685 GCA_964616315.1 uncultured Rikenellaceae bacterium | reverse complement strand
TGTTAATAACTAAAAGTAAAATACTATGATAAAACAATATATCACAAGCATAAAAGTTGAGATTCTTAAGTATAAAAGGACTTATGCACTGGCTCTTGCTGTGCTGGCACCGCTATTTATTTCAACTCTCTTTACACTTATCTACTTTTTCAAAGGCGATAAACTTATTGCTCCAGGAACAAATGGATTTGCCACAATGCTCGACAACAACCTAAGCACTGCAAGCAGTGTATTTTTCCCATTCTACATCATCCTTTTGGCTGTTTTAATTCATAATGTGGAGCATAAAGCATCGTCGCTAAAAGATTTATTCTCGTTCCCCGTTAGCAGGTTCAACACTTACTTAGGCAAATGGGCTATGGCTGCACTCCTAATATCCACAAGCCTTATCCTTTACTTTATTTTTAGTGTATTTGGCGCCTGGGTAGTAAGTTTAAAGTTTCCAGAACTGCTTAGCCTAAACCTACCTGTTTCGTTGTTTTTTGCAAAAAAAATTGCAATAGTGGCAATATCGAGCCTACTAATTACTTCAATACAATTCCTGATATCGCTCAAGTGGAGCAATGTAATTATTCCGTTTGGAATTGGAATGGTTGGCTTTATATCGGGAATGGTTTTAGTACGAGGTTGGAAATATGTACACTTTCATCCATACGTACAAGGCTATTTATCGTACGATGCAGCAATGGGACACGGGAAAATTGCACTGGAGCATTTCCTCATTTACAACTCAATTGGTTTTATAACACTATTTGTGGCAGGATATTTGCTTTGGTATAAGCGTCGAATTGTATAAACCAGAAAGGTGGGAGAATTGTGCATTAGATTATCTATAAAATTAAATCAAAACCAAGTTAGTTTTAGACCCTAAATACCAATATTGATTAAAAACTGTTAGAGCAATTCTTCCACTCTTTTTCCGAAAGCCCCACAAGGGCTTTTTTTATTTCAACACACTGACAATCAAAATATAAATATATTTTTTCTGACTCAAAACCCATTTAGTAGCAGATAAATCAAAATTAAAATAATAAAAAAGTGCAATAACCTATCAACCAAGCGATATATAGAATAATATGCCATGATTTTATTGTTCAATCCAATAACTTTGCAAGTTCACATCTCGTTATATAGTCATGAGGGTGTTAACAAAAACAAAGTGCCATGAAGAACCGTTTTTCCTCAATTTTCCTACTTGTTTCTTTTATCTTAGTTATTCAATCTGGATGTAAAAAGGAAACAACAGAACCAACTGTTGAGACTGCAAGCATTGAGAATATTGAAAGCAACTCAGCCATTGGCGGAGGTATTATTAAGGACGATGGCGGGGAAGAAATTTACTCAAAAGGGATATGCTGGAGTACTCAGGAGAATCCTACAATAGCCGATAACAAAATCGACAACGGAAAAGGGAGCAGCGATTTTACAAATCAAATAACAAACCTCAGCCCGGGTACCACCTACCATGTTAGGGCTTACGCCGCAAACTCAAACGGAATGGCTTACGGCAAAGACATACCCTTCACAACCAGCGCTACTCTAGCAACTATATTAACCTCCTCGGTATCGTCCATTACAAAAAGTACCGCTATGTGCGGAGGAAGCATAACTATTGACGGTGGCTCTGCAATCACCGAAAGGGGTGTTTGCTGGGGCACAAGCCCAAACCCAACCATTGACGATTCTAAAACCAGCAATGGCTCAGGATTAGGAAGTTTTACCAGTTCAGTTGGAGGATTAACTGCTGGCACTAAGTACTATATCAGAGCATATGCCACAAATAGCGTGGGCACTAAGTATGGAAGCGAAACATCGTTCACAACATTAACGGACACCCCAGGCTATACCGATAACGATAATATGCTACTTGGAAACCCTAGCGATGCCGTTAATAACATTCTAAGCCCCAACAACTACCTTATGGTTAAAACCCAGTACGTTCTGTCGTACAGCAACTCAAAACAGACAATGAACTGGACTAGTTGGCATTTATACTCAGGCGATGTTGGAAGCACTGACAGACAAGACGATTTCAGAGCCGATTACTCACTCCCAGACACATGGTATAAGGTTACCCAAACCGACTTTATGTTCACAACCTATGGGTTCGACAGAGGACATATGTGTCCAAGTGCCGATAGAACATCTAGCACGTCCAACAACTCTGCCACATTCCTTATGACCAATATGATTCCACAAGCGCCAAATAATAATCAGCAAACCTGGGCCAATCTGGAGAACTACTGTAGAAGTTTAATCGACAATGGCAACGAACTGTATATTATTGGCGGGCCCTACGGCGAAGGAGGTACCAGCGCAAAGGGAACATTTACTGTTCTATCTTCAGGAGTAACCGTGCCTAGCAAAACGTGGAAGATTATTGTTGTACTACCCAACGGAAACAACGACCTTAGCCGCATAACCACCAGTACCCGTGTAATTGCGGTAGTTATGCCAAACACTCAGGCTTGCTCTTCCTACTCTTGGACATACTACAAGGTAAGTGTGGATTCCATTGAATCATTAACAGGCTACAATTTCTTATCGAATGTACCCTCAGAAATTCAGAATGTGATTGAGGCTAGGGTGGATAATTTATAGCAAATTGAACCTCGATAAAAATAAGCCCGAAGCATTTAGTTTCGGGCATATTTTATAGTTGACACTTATTCCTTCTTAAGTATTACAGAAGTATCGGTATTGCCTGTGAATTTAGTAGGGCGGTCATCGGCTTTTGACATAGGAAATATCTCCCACTTTATTGTGGTTGAATCAATAAAAGCAATTAATCCCATCAAAACTTGGGTTTGGTCATTGTTTCTTGTAATTAAATCAACCCAAATAGGGTCTTTGGAATAATCGACCTTAAATTCTGCAATAGGCATTTCCTGCTTCTGAATAAACAACTTTGCCGTGCCATCAGCCAAGAACTCGATACCTCCCATTTGATTCTTATCATCCGTACCAGTCCATTTGCCTATAATGGTATTGTTTTTTTGCTGTCCAAACACCAATGATGCACTAAAAATTAGGATTAAAACTATAAAATGTCTCATACAAATTTGTTTAATAAATAAAACATTAAGAGTGAATTTATTCATTTAACGGTTCCACGCTAAATTTCGGTTGGGAACAAAGAACCTCTTCTTTGTCCCCCGATAAAAAGCAAATTAAGTTACTAAAAACATTGACATCAGTTAATCAACTCAATGGCAATTCACCGCATGTTATGAGCTGGTTTTTAAAATTCTTTATCAGCGATTATCTATTTAACACTTTTTTTGAATTAAGAGGTTTGCTTTTATTGATTGACACATCAAAATTACTTAGCATCCCTGTATATGAAGCAACAACTTTGTTATTATTCGAGTCGTATCCTTCAAAGGTTATCACATAAGTTGCACCTGATTTCTCTATCGTAAGTGTGCCTTCTGTGATTTCAGCCCATTCATCATTGGTTTCGGCATCCCAATCAGAGCCCAAATCAATTTCACAGTAATCAAATGTATTAACTAAAGGCTGTAAGGCTGATTCAGAATACGTATATGTCCCTGAGGCAATTTCTGATTGTGAAGATGAATATATATTAAAGTAAAGAGAGTTTCCTTTTCCAGATATTTCATAGCCAGAAGAACTACTTGCGCATGTTATGCCTGATGAAACAATGTACAATTCTGTTGTGTAAACATCAGAGGCGTTGGATTCACCCCATTCAATTGAAAATGCTTTAGCAAGACTATATGTTTTGCTTTTGTAGGTAAAAGAGTTGTTAAAAGAACTATTGTCATTGCCATCTTCCCCACAACTAACAACGAAAAGGCTCGAAACAAATAAAATTAAAAATAAATTTCTCATAACGCCCAAAACTTATATTATCCTACTCTTAAGGCTTTTCGGTTACGCCTCGTTTTTTAAGGGGGTTTCTGAACTCCCCCATTTATTGTTTTATCTCAAGAGACTTACTTTCAATAACGAACTATGTTAAAGACATAAAAATAGTGCACTTGCAAAGTCTGGCCCCAATATTTTTTTGCCATGTGATAGCAACTGACCTTTTATACAATTTAATACCAACTTAATTTTATTATAAATCAAAAAGTAGTAACCTTAATACCATCGTCATATAGCTCAACTAGTTTATTGCCAATTATATGATAATAACCTTCGAAATCATATTTTTCACTTTTTTTTGGCACCGTATTTTGAACTCGATAAAAATAGGGAGACATTGAAATCCTATTCCAATCTCCAATAGATTCCTGCATAGGGAATATTACATTATAAGAATCATTTTTATACACAACTACACCTAATTGCTTAAAAGGTAAAAATGCTATATCCTCAAACTGACGATTAAAAGATAAAGTTCCATTCTGAGTTGGAATGGTGAAATTTAAACTTATCTGCTCGTTCTTTTGAGTATCGTATAGAATTACTTCATTGTTTATAACCTCCTGAGGGAGCGGACGCCATGAGCGCGTCCAGTATGGCTCTGAAATATTTATAATATGAAAAGATCCCCTATTAATTAATGGTTGAAAATATCCGAATTGCTTTATTTGGCTTTCAGTAAGGACATAATCCTTTATGGAATAGTCAAACTTGTTAAATTGAACAATCTTATCTTTGAATACAAACAAAAGAAATTCAATGTCATCTTTAATGTAAAGAATTGAATTTTTACTTTCTGAAAGCATTGTTTTGCATTTTAACTCTCCTGTTTCAGAGTCAAAAACTGCAAAATAAGGGCTGCCATAGGCTTCTAAGTTTTGGTTGATTTCACAAGCACCTGTATTAACTAAGATTATGTTGGCACCATAATGAAAAAGTTCAGACCGTCCAGTTAAACTAAAAGGAAGTTTAGTTTTCCATTCCTCTTTCCCGCACTCATGATTTAGGCTAATAATACTTTCTTTATCTGCAAAAAAGATAGAACTGTCTACCTTCAAAATATTTGATCCCATCCCGTACCTTTTACCTAAGGAAGTTGAGTTAAATGAAGGGGGTATTGGGGTTAGATTTAACAAATTGTAACGCGTTGAATATCCTTCAGTTATGTTAATATTTTTATTATCCGAACTATTAATTGCGTAAGTCCATTGTAGCCCAGAATCATTTAAAATTTTGTAGACTTTATCCGATAATAAAGTAATCCCATTATTTTCAATCAAAACGTTAATAATTCCGCCAAATCCTGAAGAATCCTTTGGGTATGACCAAATCGTTTTTGCCGATTTTAGTTCTACTATTGAAGGAATAAGGCGATTCTTAGTAAAAATAAGGCGATTCTTAGTAAATAGATATTTTCTTGAACGATCGAAATAAGAAAACTCATTTACAGTTAAATCTATTGTGTGTCCATCAAGAGCATCTAAAAATGTTAAATCCCCAGAATAAGCAATGCCCTTTAACTGGTTGTAATTTTTTGAAATTAGGAGCTTAGAACCAATACACTCCATCACGATTGGTGCAGTCCAATTTACTTTCCAAATTACTTTATCTTTTTTATAATCGTAGCAGTATATGCTATCGGAGTTCGATAAGTACAAATAGATGTAGGAACTATCCGCTGAAAAGCAGCACCTTTTTATTTTGCTTTTAAAATGAACTTCGTAACAGCTATTTTTTTTGTCATTTAAACTAAGACTTGGTCTTTCCTTAATTAATGCGAAGTTGCTTGAACTATTCTGGCCTTCAACTGTCGAGAAATAAAAGAGAAATAAACCCAAACAAAATATAAAGATGCTTTTCATAATTTAAAGTTTTCTAAAAAAAACATTATCATTTATTTTCTTTCTTGCTTTCAAAAACAGCCTTATATTTTGATAATGAGGCTTATTCTAACGGTGGCGGTATGGTTAGTTGCCGATTTCGAAGTACTTTCCTATCAAGTTACAACTACTTTTGATACGAGTTGTGCCGCTTGAATACGCACTGCACCGGCAATTAACTATACCGCGTGTTAGCCCTCGTTATTACTTTCAAATCCAATTTCTCCTGCAATATGGAGAATCTCAAATGTGTTTTTTAATTGCATAGAATTATCATTATTCGTTGGTAAAACTTCGTTGAATATATTTAATAATTCCGTTTCAAGATTTAGATATTCATCTTTAGAAGACATCTTTATATCTGGTGTCCAACAAACAGACAATTCATATATCGGAATTTGCCACATCGAATCATCTAGCAAACCAAAATCAATTTGAAAATCATTCTTATCAATTGGTTTAATACCTTTTAATCTAACCTCAATAGCATTGATTACTTCTGGTTTAACCATTTGAAATCTTGAAACTTGAATCCGTCTTTCATCATGCATCATTGGAAATCCAGAAATATACTCCATTTCTGTAACTAAGGCTTTTGAATATGTATTCTTTGAGTGCCTGTTTAATGCTTCATCCAAAAATTCAGGGATTTTACCTTTGTACTCATTCCCTGGTAATACATCTAAAAGGTTGTGTTTTTCAAGTTTATATCTAACATTCCCATTTTCAAAGCTATCCCAATCCATTGCAATGCTATATAATCCCATAAATGGGTCAAACAAAGGAGTTGTTATCGCAATCAAGCAGATGTCTTTACTATCATCTATTAATTGCACTACTAATTCTAAATTTGGTAGCAAATGAGAAATTTTCTCTATTTCATTTTTTTTGCATTCCCAAAGAATCAATTGACC
>CAZTVB010000151.1:0-6689 GCA_964616315.1 uncultured Rikenellaceae bacterium | reverse complement strand
GTCCAATTATTGTCGATATAGCCTTCATACTTCAAAACTCCCGTACTGTCTTCTATTTGGAATCTGATTTGATTTTCATTCTCAAATCTAGCTTTATTGGTAATATTAATAGGTTTGATTTTTGGAGGAATAGTGTCTATTGCTAGAACGTAGTTTCCAAATTTTGAGCAGGACGACTCCATCGCACCACCTATATATTTGGTTTCGCAGAACTCTATACCCTTGCCATTCATGTATCCAATAAAATATTTATCCTGAAGTTTAGGGTATGGTATAGTTTGTTTGATACGCAAAGTAAACCTTTTATGGATTGGAACCGTTGAGTTGTTTATTTGATAGATACGTTGATACTTTTCGTTGGATAGGATAGAGTGATTAAAAATGATATCGTGGTAAAATGCATTTTTGGGGATTACTATATCATAATTTTCGGTGTTTACGCTATGTTCTTTTCTGTACTCTAAGAGAATTCCTTTAGCATTTTTACTGGGTGGCTTGTTGCTAGTTGAGTTCTTTCCTTTAATAACCAGTTCTATTGTGGAAGAGTTTTTGTAATGATCATCCACTATAACATTCATCTTATATATTTTATCGTTCTCAATATCAATAAATCCCTTCGATTTATCGGTTTGTAATCCACTGAAATTGTTATTGTTATCAACCCAAAGTTTTACAACCTCATCGTTAACCAATATCTTTGTTCTGTAATCAATTACACTATTCACATATTTGGTCTCAGCAAACGAAAACGAATCCAGATTCAGGCTATAATTCAGCTGATTGTTTATGGTTTGAGTTATTTGATGAAATCCGCAACGGTTACTGTTCTCATTAATAAAATCGAATACTTCAATACCAATGCCTAGTCTGCCTTGAGCGAAAATAGTATCGGAAACTTTATACATATTCTTATTGCGAATGAACTTTAGACTAGTACGATTAAGGCTATCCATTAAGTAACCAACGCTATCTATTTGGTATAGATAGATTGCTTTGACTGAGGGTGCAGAGGTGTCAGCATTTTTCCAACTGGTAAAAAAACTTAAAGGAGCCATTGGTACTTGCGATAATGTGTGTCGAACTTCGTAGTGCAAGTGTGGTCCTCCCGATGATCCGGAGTTCCCTGATAATGCAATAACTTCACCTTTCTCAACTATTATCTCATCTTTTTTAGGGAAAAGTTCAACCTCAAACGATTTTTGGGCATACTGCTCTCGCTCTACATATTTTGCAATTTTATCGCAAAACCCATCAAGGTGTGCATATACAGTGGTAAGCCCGTTGGGGTGTTCAATATAAATGGTTTTACCAAAACCCACTGGGCTAATCTTTATCCTGGATACAAAGCCCTTATCTGAACTGTAAACTCTAAAGCCCGATTTCCCATTGGTTCTAAAATCAACTCCAGAATGAAAGTGGTCAGAACGGATTTCTCCGAATGAGCCAGATATTGCTAAGGGTAATAAAAGTGGATTATTTAGTTCTATAGTTTGCCCTAGTAATAATTTGAATGACAAAACAGTACAAAGTATGGAAAGCAAAAATTTTGCATTAAAAATTCTCAGCATCATTAGTCAATTTGAATGCCTCAAATATATAAATCTTGGTCTGATTTATTTTGAAGATCTACATATTTAAAAGTCTAATTCTTGTACTTTTAGCAATTAACATTATACTTAGTGCTATAAAATTTTGTTTTTGATTATTCAATGATTAATTTTGTAGAACTTTATATGAGATATGAACGTTGATACAAGCGAAATAAGTAGCAAAATTAAACAAAAGATTCAGGTACTTGTTTTTACCTATGAGAGGATAAAACAGGAGCATGAATTGCTTAAAGCTCAAAAGGCAGATTTAGAAAATAAACTAAAGGCCAAAGAGCAAGCTTTTCAAGAGCTTGAAGAACGTTATTCTCGCTTAAAGTTGGCCAAGGCAGTTGAGGCATCTGATGCTGAAGTGCACGAAGCCAAAATTAAGGTAAACCGTATGGTGCGGGAAATTGACAAATGTATTGCTTTACTAAACAGATAGGCCAAGTATTGCTATAATGGAGGATAAATTTTCAATTAAAGTAAATGTTGCTGATAGGTATTATCCCTTAAAGATTGACAGATCTGATGAGGAAAAGATACGCAAGGCGGCAAAGATGATTAACGATAAAGTTCTCCAGTATAAGCAACGCTACACCGATAAGGATGTTCAGGATTTTTTGGCTATGGCAGCCTTGCAGTTTGTGATTAAACTTATTGAGTGTGAGGGTAAGTTCGATAATACTGCTGTTACAGAAGAATTGTCGGAGTTGGACGAATGGCTAGGTTCTTATATTGAAAAGCAAAACTTAAGTTCTTTCAAATAGTATTGCCCGCATTATTGCCTTAATATTTTTGCGAAACTCAACACTACAAAACTTGGAGTAGGACTCGTTCTGTCAAAGACAGGCCTTTTCACCGCTAGTTCGGGATTCCTGTTTGGGACGTTGGAAGTCTGACACAGATGGCCGCTCCACCCATGTTGAATTGGGGTTTCTACATAAAATTAGGGCGTAATGCGGGTTTTTTATATATATTAACATTAAAATAAATTAATTATGGGAATAAACATCATAATTGCAGCCTCAACCTTCATACTAGGTGGGTTTTTATCGTACTTGCTTTGGAGCAAGTTGCTTGCAAGTAAGCGCTCAAAAATTATACAAGAAGCAGAAACAGAGGCAGAAGTAATTAGAAAAGAGAAGATTTTACAAGCTAAAGAGAAGTTCCTACAGCTTAAAACCGAACACGAGAAGGTTATAACTGAGAAAAACTCAAGAATAGCTCAGGCAGAAAATAAAATTAAACAGCGTGAGGTACTTATAACTCAAAAAATTGAGGAACTTCAACGTAAGCATAAGGAGGTTGATGTTATCAGGGAGAACCTGAATAACCAAATGGAATTGATCGAAAAACGTTCCGAGGAGCTTGATAAAATGCACAAAACTCAGGTTGAAAAGTTAGAAGCAATTTCTGGACTATCTGCTGAGGATGCTAAAACTCAACTAATAGAGTCGTTAAAGGCAGAAGCAAGAACCTCTGCAATGTCATACATCAACGAGATAGTTGATGAGGCTAAAATGACTGCAGCTAAGGAATCTAAGAGAATTGTAGTTCAGACCATTCAGCGCGTTGCAACTGAAGCTGCAATAGAAAACTCAGTGACGGTTTTCAATATTGATTCTGATGAAATTAAAGGTAGGATTATTGGACGTGAAGGTCGCAATATTCGTGCTTTAGAAGCGGCAACTGGCGTTGAAATTATTGTTGACGATACCCCTGAGGCTATTATCCTTTCAGCTTTCGATCCTGTTCGTAGGGAAATTGCCCGTTTGGCTTTACACCAGCTCGTTACCGATGGTAGGATTCACCCTGCACGCATTGAGGAGGTTGTTCAAAAAGTACAAAAACAGGTTGAAGACGAAATCGTAGAGGTAGGTAAACGTACTACAATAGATTTAGGTATTCACGGTTTGCATCCTGAGTTAATTCGTTTGGTAGGTAAAATGAAGTACCGTTCATCTTACGGACAAAATCTACTCCAACACTCTCGCGAAGTTGCAAATCTTTGCGCTATAATGGCATCGGAACTGGGCTTGAATCCTAAGGTTGCCAAACGTGCAGGGTTGCTACACGATATAGGTAAGGTGCCCGATGATGAGCCTGAATTGCCACACGCAGTTTTGGGTATGAAATTGGCCGAAAAGTATAAGGAGAAACCTGAAATCTGCAATGCAATTGGTTCTCACCACGACGAAGTAGAAATGACAACCCTATTCGCACCTATTGTTCAGGTTTGCGATGCTATATCGGGTGCTCGTCCAGGTGCTCGTCGCGAGGTTGTAGAATCCTACATTAAGAGATTGAAGGAGATGGAGGATATGGCGCTATCATATCCTGGAGTTCTTAAAACATTTGCAATTCAGGCTGGTAGAGAATTACGTGTAATTGTAGGAAGTGAAAAGATTTCCGACGATGAGGCAAATAAACTATCATTCGAGATTGCCAAGAAAATTCAGGATGAAATGACATATCCTGGTCAAGTGAAAATTACGGTTATTCGGGAAACCCGAGCCATTAGTTACGCAAAATAAACTAGCATAAGCCTGCGGTTGCAGGCTTTTTTGCTTTCAATTTCTCTTAGATATGGAAAACCGAAATATTCAAATGTGCGACCTGAAGGGTCAATACACCAAAATTAAGCAAGAGATTGATATCGCAATTCAACAAGTAATCGATACCACTGCATTTATAAAAGGTAAAGAGGTTAATCAGTTCCAGGATGATTTAGCAAAGTACCTTGGTGTAAAAAACGTGATTGGCTGTGCAAATGGTACTGATGCTTTACAAATTGCACTAATGGCTTTAGGATTAAAGCCTGGGGATGAGGTTCTTACCCCTGATTTTACTTTTATTGCAACGGTTGAGGTTGTTGCTCTTTTAGGAATGGTACCTATTTTAATAGATGTAGATCCTACTAGTTTTACAATCGATATAAAGAAACTGGAAGAGGCCATAACACCAAAAACTAAGGCAATTATCCCAGTACACCTATTTGGACAATGTGCCAATATGGATGAAATAATGCGTATTGCCAAGAAGTATAACATTTATGTGATTGAGGATAACGCGCAGGCTTTAGGCGCAGATTATTTCCACAGTAATGCTGTAACTGTTAAAGCTGGTGCTATTGGCGATATTGGTACTACGTCGTTTTTTCCCTCTAAAAATCTTGGATGTTATGGCGATGGCGGTGCGCTATTTACCAATAATGACGATTTAGCCAACGAAATTCGTTCTATTGCGAACCATGGAATGAAGGTACGTTACCATCACGATAGAATAGGGGTTAACTCAAGGCTTGATACAATTCAAGCCGCAATCCTCTCTGTTAAACTTAAATATCTTGAGCAGTACAATGCCGCAAGGATATCGGCTGCAGACTTTTACGATTCTAGGTTAAAAGTCTGTTCCCATTTGGTGGTGCCTAATCGGGTAAAATGGAGTAATCATATTTATCATCAATATACACTTAAGGTGATAGATGCTAATAGGGATGACTTAATAAGGCACTTGGCTTCATTCGGAATACCTTCAATGGTTTATTATCCGGTCCCATTGCATAAGCAAAAGGCTTTTGAGCCTTATCGAGCCAAAAACGGGGATTCGTTGTATCCTGTATCCGATTCTCTTGCAAATAGCGTTATATCGCTACCTATGCATACTGAGATGGACGAAGACACACTTAATTTTATTTGCGATAAGGTGCTTTCATTTTTCAAATAGACTATATTTGATAAATTTTATTTGAATGGAAAAGAATTTCTTTGCTCATGAAACAGCAGTAGTTGACAATGGGTCAGATATTGGCAGTGGAACAAAGATTTGGCACTTTAGCCATATTATGGCTGGATGTGTAATTGGAGAAAATTGCAATATTGGGCAAAATGTGGTAGTATCGCCTGGAGTATCTTTAGGCAAGAATGTTAAGGTACAAAACAATGTGTCTATATATACTGGCGTTATTTGCGAGGATGATGTTTTTTTAGGACCCTCTATGGTTTTTACTAATGTAATAAATCCTCGTAGTGCAGTGAATCGCAAAAACGAGTATATGAAAACGCTCGTAAAAAAATCGGCAACAATTGGTGCAAATGCAACTATTGTATGTGGAGTTACCTTGGGCGAGTTCTGCTTTGTTGGTGCTGGAACTGTTGTTACAAAAGATGTTAAACCTTATGCGCTAGTAGTAGGAAACCCTAGCCGTCAAATTGGTTGGATGAGTGAATATGGTCATCGTTTAGAGTTTGATGAAAAGAATATTGCAGTTTGCCCTGAAAGTGGGCATAAGTATAGATTTGAGAATGATAATGTTACTCGTATAGATTAGTTATGAAAAATTTTGCATTAATTGGGGCTGCTGGTTTTATTGCGCCACGTCACTTAAAAGCTATTAAGGAAACCAACAACAACTTGCTAGCAGCTTTGGATAAGCATGATTGTGTTGGTATTATGGATAGCTATTTTCCTCAAGCTGATTTTTTTGTTGAGTATGAGCGTTTCGATAGGCATATTGACAAGTTAAAAAGGCAAGGAACAAAGATTGATTACGTAAGTATTTGCACCCCAAATTATCTTCACGATTCTCACATTCGGTTTGCATTAAGGCAAGGTGCTGAAGCAGTATGTGAAAAGCCAATTGTTTTAAATCCATGGAATATTGAAGCCCTGCAGGAGATTGAGCAAGAAACCGGTCGTAAGGTGAATACAATTCTTCAGTTACGTTTACACCCCGCTATTATAGATCTTAAAAATAGAATAGAGCAAGGTCCTAAGGATAAAATCTACGACATAGATTTAACCTACATTACTAGTCGCGGACGTTGGTATTTTATTTCGTGGAAAGGTGATATTCAAAAGTCTGGTGGTGTTGCTACAAATATTGGAGTTCATTTTTTCGATATGCTTACCTGGATTTTTGGTGATGTTAAGGATAATAAGGTACATTTATCAAACCCCGATAAGGCCGCAGGATATTTGGAACTTGAAAAGGCAAGGGTTCGTTGGTTTCTTAGTGTAGATTATAATGATGTTCCTCTGAATATAAAGGAAAAAGGACAACGTACATTCCGTTCTATTCCAATTGAAAATCAAGAG
>CAZTVB010000150.1:0-6714 GCA_964616315.1 uncultured Rikenellaceae bacterium | reverse complement strand
TATTAATTTTATGTATTTTATAAAAAATGAAATAAGAATTGGGAATATTATTTATATGAAGTTTTTTTTTCCAGTTCATAGGGCTAAATTTGCTGTGGTTAATTTTGATTGGAAAAATAAAATTTTATGAATTACGGACTATTAGAATTTTTGAACCTTATTGGTTCGTTGGGGCTTTTTCTTTACGGAATGAAATTGATGAGCGAATCTCTTCAGAAGGTTGCTGGCGATAAAATGCGCTCTATCCTTTCAGCAATTACTTCGAATAGATTTATGGGGATTCTGGTTGGATTATTAGTTACAACCGTAATTCAATCATCATCGGCAACAACCGTTATGGTTGTTAGTTTTGTAAATGCCGGTTTATTATCATTAATTCAGTCTGTTGGGGTTATTATGGGTGCCAACATTGGAACAACCGTTACGGCATGGTTAATATCTCTTTTGGGCTTTAAGTTTAGCATTTCATTAATAGCAATACCTTTAGTTGGAATTGGTTTTCCGCTAATGTTTTCAAAAAAGTCCGCAATAAAATCTTGGGGTGAATTTATTGTTGGCTTTTCTTTACTTTTCCTTGGATTGGATTATTTAAAAAACTCAGTCCCTCGAATAGATCAAAATCCAGAGATGTTTGCCTTTCTTTCAAACTACTCCAATATGGGTTATGCATCTGTTCTTCTGTTTTTGTTTATAGGTTCTGTTCTTACTTTAGTTATTCAATCTTCTAGTGCAACCATGGCATTAACCTTGGTAATGTGTAACCAGGGTTGGATTTCATACGAATTGGGTGCGGCAATGGTTTTAGGAGAGAATATTGGTACTACTGTTACTGCAAACATTGCTGCATTTATAGGAAATGTTTCTGCAAAAAGAGCAGCCAGAGCGCACTTGATTTTTAACCTTCTTGGAGTTGTTTGGATGCTTTTAGTTTTCTACCCGTATACTAATGCAATTTCAAAATTTCTGGTTTACAACACCGGAAATTCTCCTTACGATAATTTAAATACCATCCCTTTTGCCCTTAGCATTTTTCACACTAGTTTCAACCTAATTAATACTCTAGTCCTAGTTTGGTTTACGCCCGTTATTGTTAAAATAGTTACCTGGATGGTTCCTTCAAAGAAAGAAGAGGAGGAGGAGTTCCGGTTAGTTCATATTAACATTGGACTGCTTTCAACGGCAGAACTTTCGCTTGTTCAAGCTCATAAAGAGATTATAATTTACGGAAAAAGAACCATCAAGATGTTCGGTTTTGTAAAAAATCTTTTCAATGAAACTAACGACAAAGAGTTTGATTCTATTTATGAACGAATTGAAAAATACGAAGGTATAAGCGATAGAGTTGAAGTTGAAATAGCCACATATCTTAATAAAGTTTCTACCTACGAATTAAGCGATGAAAGTTCACGTAAGTTGCAAGCAATGTTTCGAATTATAAGCGAAGTAGAGTCTGTTGCAGATAGTAACTACTCTTTGGCCAGAACTATGAAACGCAAGCGGGATGCAAAAATTTGGTTTAGTCAAGAGATTAGAAATAATATGAATAAAATGTTTGACCTTCTTGATGAATCATTACTCACTATGATCCAAAATCTTGAGTCAGGCCAAAAAGATCCCAATATTAACATGGGACCTGTTTACGAAATTGAAGAGAAGATCAACAATCTAAGAGAGACACTTAAGGAAGAACATATAAAAAATGTTGAAGCAAATAAGTATAAATATCAAGCAGGAGTGATCTATAGTGATTTGTTTAACGACTGTGAAAAAATGGGGGATTATGTTATAAACGTTTCTGAAGCTATTGCTGAAATTGAAAAGCCAGTAAAAGCAAAGGGTTACGTTCCAAAATAAAAAAGGCGGGTTAAATAACCCGCCTTTTTTACTCCTTCAATGCATTTGCACCTGAAACTATCTCTAAAATTTCATTGGTAATTGCTGCTTGTCGTGCCTTGTTATAATCTAAAACCAAATTGTTAAGTAAACTGGTAGCATTTTCTGTTGCTTGATGCATTGCTGTCATTCGAGCACCATGTTCCGCTGCAGAACTTTCTAATATTGCTGAATGAAGTTTATTTTTAAGATAATATGGTAAGATCTTCTCTAAAAGCACCTTGGGTTCAGGTTCAATTATTGGCTTACTGAAAACTTGTTTCTTATCGGATTTGGTTTGTTTTATAACGGGTAGCAAGGTCTCATTAACTTGAATTTGTGAAGCAGCATTTTTAAATTTATTGTACACAATTTCAACCCTATCTATTTTTCCAAGAAAGTACTGCTTGTTGAAAAAATCAAAAACCTCCCCTGTAAGTTCCATTCTTGGCTTTTCAACACATGTAGGGTTAATTTGCTCAACCTTGAACTTAGATCTTCTTAAAACATCCTCTCCTTTTTTTCCTAAACAGTAAAAAGTAAAATTAGCATGGGGGTAAGTTGTTTTTAATGAAGATTGTATATTAATTGCTGTTTTAATAATGCTTGAATTAAAGGCACCACACATACTATTATTAGATGTGATAAGAAGTATGGCCACATTATTAATGTCCTTTCTCCATGTAAAATAATTAGGTGTACTTAATTCATTGGTTGAGGCTAAAACATCTATTAACTGGGTAATCTTTTCATTAAATGGTCTGAACTTAATAAGATTGTTCTGTGCCTTTTTAAATTTTGCCGCAGAAACCATTTTCATGGCACTGGTTATCTTTTTTGTAGAAGATACCGACGAAATTCTGGTTCTTATTTCCTTCAGGTTGGCCATAGTTTTACTTGTAATTTTTTGAGACTTCCTCGGCTAGTAAAGTTAATGCTTCGGCAATGTCATCAGTAAATTCACCACTGGCTATTCTTGATAGTTCAGATTTTAACTTAATTTGGCATCTGTTTAAAAAATCCTTTTCGAAATCTCTAATCTTTTTAACTGCAACACCCTTAAGTAAACCTTTCGTTCCACAATAAATTATTGCTATTTGCAACTCTACCGGGAGTGGTTGATATTGACCCTGTTTCAAGATTTCAACATTCTTGGATCCCTTGTCCAAAACGGCAAGTGTTGCTGCATCCAAATCAGATCCGAATTTAGCAAAGGCCTCCAGCTCTCGGTATTGAGCTTGATCGAGTTTTAGGGTGCCTGCAACTTTTCTCATCGACTTAATTTGAGCCTTTCCACCTACCCTCGATACCGAAATACCAACATTAATTGCAGGTCTTACACCATTATTAAACAAGTTAGACTCCAAAAATATTTGACCATCAGTAATGGAAATCACATTTGTTGGAATATATGCAGATACATCGCCTGCTTGGGTTTCGATAATTGGCAATGCGGTTAAAGATCCTCCACCTTTAACTATTGGTTTAAGTGAAGTTGGAAGATCGTTCATATTTGAAGCAATCTCGTCTGAAGCAATAATTTTTGCTGCGCGCTCTAGTAATCTTGAGTGAAGATAAAACACATCGCCCGGGTATGCTTCGCGTCCGGGTGGTCTACGAAGCAAAAGAGATACTTCACGGTATGAAACGGCTTGCTTAGATAAATCATCGTATACAACCAATGCGTGTCTACCGGTATCCCTAAAATACTCGCCAATAGTTGCTCCAGCAAAAGGAGCATAAAACTGCATTGCAGCCGGATCCGAAGCGGTTGAAACAACTATAGTAGTATATTCCATTGCACCATGCTGCTCAAGTGTACGAGCAATGTTCGCAACAGTTGAACCTTTTTGCCCAATAGCAACATAAATACAAAATACCGGATCACCCTTTAAGAAGTAATTCCTTTGGTTTATTATTGTATCTATAGCAATTGCTGTTTTGCCTGTTTGTCGATCGCCAATTATTAGCTCACGCTGACCACGGCCTATAGGAATCATTGAGTCGATAGCCTTAATACCGGTCTGTAGTGGCTCGGTAACTGGTTGACGATAAATTACTCCTGGAGCTTTGCGTTCTAGGGTTAGGTTATACAACTTTCCTGTTATTGGTCCCTTACCATCAATGGGCTCGCCTAGGGTGTTTACAACTCGGCCAAGAAGTCCATCACCAACATTAATGGAGGCGATCTCGCCTAAACTCTTAACCCTGTCGCCTTCTTTTACTTTTTCGGTATCACCTAAAAGTACTGCGCCAACATTATCCTCCTCCAGGTTAAGAATAATTCCCTTTATACCGGAATCAAACTCTACCAACTCGTTGGATTTAACATTGTTCAATCCATAAATACGAGCAATTCCATCACTTACTTGAAGAACAAAGCCGACCTCCTCAAATTTTGATTTTTGATCGAGGTTTTCCAACTCGTTCTTGATAAGTTCCGAAATCTCCGATGGTTTTATTTCTGCCATATGGTTTACATTTTCTTAATTAGCAACAGATAACCCTAAGGTTTTTTTAAACCTTGCAAGTTGTCCTGAAACGCTGAAATCCATAATTTTCCCTTCAACAATTACAATATAACCGGCAATTAGTTGTGGTTTAATAATTGTTGACATTTCTGTTTTCTTGTTAAACTTTTTCTGTACAAAGGATTCTATCTCCATTAATTCGCTATCGGATAAACGTTCTACAGATTCAATTTGAACTTCTAGAATATTGTTCTGCTTCCTATATAGATCTCTAAAAAGGTATAAAGCATTAAGTGTATGCTCAAATCGCCCTCGAAGAATAACCATTCTCAGAAACTCAATAAAATATGGATGTATTTTATCCGAGAGTGATTTTTCGAGAATCTTTAATTTTTCCGAATTTTCAATTGATGGGTTTTCCATCAAATCATTTAAAGACTTGGACTCCTTTAGGATTTGAATTAGCGAAAAGGCATCCTTGTACAAATCAAGCGAAACTCCTTTCTCGTTGCTAAATTTTAGCAATCCTTTTGCATAACGTATGGCAACTCTTCCGCTATTCATAAACAGAAATTTAATGTCTAGTTCTTAGACATTTCTTTTAAAAGTGACTCTATATAATTTTTCTGAGTATCCTTGTCGGCAAATTGCTTGCGAAGAATTTTTTCAGAAATTTCAAGGGCTAAAGATGTAACAGTGACATATAGCTCCTTTTTAGCAGCCTCCTTTTCCTGTTTGATAACATCGCGCGCCTTGTCTATCATTTTTTGCGCTTCGGCTTTAGCCTCAATTCTGGCTTCCTCAATCAACTTATCTCTAAAGGTTTTTGCCTCTTGAAAGTCTTTTTCCCTTTCAACCCGAGCCTTCTCGGCTAATTCAAGATTCAATTCGTGAATTTTGGCAACCTCAGCTTTTGCTTCTTCTGCTTGTTTTAACGCTCTGGAAATAGATTCCTCTCTACTCTTTAATCCTTGAAGAATTGGCTTCCATGCAAATTTTTTCAATATAAAAAGGACTATCGAAAATGATAGTAACATCCAGAAGAGCAATCCAAAATCGGGAGTAACCAATCCCATGATCGTAATATTATAAGAATAGTACTAAAGCACAAATAATAATTGCAAAGAAAGCAACCCCTTCAATAAGTGCTGCAGAAACAATCATGTTTGAGCGAATATCTCCAGCAGCCTCTGGTTGACGTGCAATGGATTTAAGAGCAGAAGCACCAATTTGTCCAATGCCAATACCTGCAGCAAGAGCGGCAATACCTGCACCAATTGCAGCACCCATTTTTGCTAAAGCAACTCCAGCCTCTGGAGTTTGAATGATTGAAAGTAATGTACTCATAATAATGTTATTATTTAGTTCAACTTATTGTTTTTATTAATGATGATCTGCGGTAGCCATACCAATATAAATAGCCGATAAAAGAGTAAAAACATATGCTTGTATTAAAGCAACAAGCAACTCTAATAATGACATAAATATTGAAAAAATTAAAGAGATAGGTGCTGCAACAAAACCAAGCCATAACTTAATAGCTGCAAAAATGAATATCAAACTCATAAACACTATTGCAACCATATGGCCTGCTAAAATATTAGCAAACAATCGGATCATTAAAACAATAGGTTTTGTAATGAGTCCTGTTATCTCAACAATGGGCATTATAGGGATTGGAAATTTCAAGAACCAAGGAACACCTGGAGGATTAATAAACTCAATCCAATAATGTTTATTCGCATTGATATTAACAACAAAAAACGTAAATAAAGCCAAAACCAATGTTACTGCAATATTTCCAGTTACATTGGCTCCACCTGGAAATATTGGAATTAATCCCAACATATTGGTAAACCATATAAAGAAAAACACGGTCAGAAGGTATGGCATATATTTAATATACTTCTTCTCTCCTATCGATGGTATTGCAACTTCATTTCGTATGAAAAGAATGATTGGCTCAAAAAGATTCTGTAACCCTGTTGGAGCGGATTCTGGCTTTGATTTATACTTTCGGGCTATTGAGATGAATACCCAGCACAACAAACCAGATACAATTAATATGGTCAAAGCATTCTTCGTAAGGGAAAAGTTCAACGGTAAAATACGCTTGCCATTAACATCTTCAACCACTTCAACTATTTTTCCTTTATAATCCCCTTCTGTTTCTAGCTTAAAGCCCATGTACTCGTGGTTCGGGTTATGAAACTTATTGGATAGAAAAATGTTGAAACCTTTAGTTTTGCTGTATAAAATAATTGGTAAAGGAATGCTAATGTGATGATGGTTAACTGTCAAAATATGCCATTCAAAGGAATCGCCTATATGTTCGAAAATAAACTCGGTGGTATTAAACTTTTCCTTGGTG
>CAZTVB010000149.1:0-6729 GCA_964616315.1 uncultured Rikenellaceae bacterium | reverse complement strand
ATGATAATAATTAGTTATCCGTTATTCCTTTCTTAGCGGATTAACTTCAAACTATTTCTGGGATGCTTATCCTGTAGTATTTCTATCTGCTTTTTGCTGCTCACATGGGTATAAATTTGTGTGGTTACAATGGAGCTATGTCCCAGCAGGTTTTGAATGTACTTTATATCTACATCACGTTCCAGCAGCAGGGTGGCAAAAGTGTGTCGGAATACATGGGGTGTAATGTTTTTGGCTATATGGCATTTGTCCCTGTACTTTTTCACCATCAGGCGTACCGATTGTTCCGAGAGTCGGTTTCCTAATCGGTTAATAAAGAAGTAATCTTGGCACTCAATCTTTGCCGAGAAGAGAGAAAAGTAATCCTGCAACGCCTTCTTGATACTTTTGTTGATTATTTGGATACATCTCTCCTTACTCCCCTTGCCATTAACCGTTACTGAGGAAAAACCTGCCCCAATATCGCTGTATCTCAATGAACACAACTCTGCAACCCTTAACCCGGTGCCAAACAGCAGTTCGAGTACTGCAATATCCCTCACTTTTTCCATATGCCCATAGCTTTCCTTTGTTAAATCATCGTGTTCGAGTTCATTGTAAGCAGCAGAAAACAAACGGCTCGCCTCCTCCATATTCATAACCCGCGGCAGTACCATAGGCTCCTTAATGCTAATTCTTAGTTTTCTAAAAGGGCTGGCATCAATCAAATCCTCGTACTCTAAAAAGTTAAACATAGCCTTTGTTGTTGCAATCTTTCGCTTCGTCGTTTTCGGCTTAAAACTCGAAATAAACTGTATATACTGCTTTAGTTCCTCTTTACTGATTGCAGAAACATCTGTCATCTTATAGTGTGAAAACATATATGTTTCAAGTTGCTTTAAATCAATTGCATAAAACTTTAAGGTTTTTTCACTAAGGCGTTTTTCAAACTCACAATGGAACAAAAATTCTTCAATAGCATTCATGGTAATAAGTATTTGTATCGTTATAAAAAAGCAACGAATATCTAAAAAGAACCCCATTATTCAACAGTTTTATGAAAGAGATGTAATAATACATATAGGTTAACTGGGCATAGAAACAGTTATACTACTCAGAAATAGCAATATCCATTTTAAAGAGGACAACCATACAGACACCTTACAGGAACCTTACGGCTATGATACAGCAGTGTCTATTCGAACTTTGTAAACATCCGACGAGTAGTTCTTTTCAGAAGTTCTTTTCTTAATTAATCAAACAACCAGATTGTTTCTGGCTAATTTTAGAGCCCTGTTAATAATTTGTTAACCAAATTTCTAAAAAGGTGATTCCAAAATTTTGGTGGTTCTTAAAATTCCAATAATTTTGCACAAACCTAATGAGATGATTTACCTACTGCTTTGTATTCTTTCGTCAGCTGCTGTTCTGGTAACATTTAAATTTGCAGAACGCTTAAAGGTAAATACATTTAGTGCAATTCTTGTCAATTATATCACCGCCTGCTTAGCAGGTTTTTTTTTGGCCAATGGTGATGTAAAACCCTTGCTAAATCTAAATATTGGTACTGTAATTTTCATGCTGATACTGGGTGCGATGTTCATCTCGGTGTTCAGGCTAATAGGATTAAGCACGCAACGTGCAGGTGTTGCGGTTACATCGGTTGCTACCAAAATGTCTGTAATTCTTCCAATTCTTTTCTCGGTTTGGATTGATGCAAACGACTCTCTAAATACTGTAAAAATAATTGGAATTGCACTGGCTTTAGTTTCCGTTCTGCTTACAACTTATAAGAAGGATAAATTAACCCACGGAAGTGCTGGATTATACTTGCCATTGTTAATATTCATTGGAATTGGAATAATCGATTCGTCGGTTAAGTATGCCCAAACAACTTTTGTAACCAATGAGTTGAATCCAATATTTAACTCGGCAGTTTTTGCCATTGCAGGAACTATTGGTTTTGCAATTTTACCCTTCAATAAGGCTGCAGCAAACAATTTGCAGCACATTAAAACTTGGTTACTAGGAGTGATTTTGGGCTTAGTAAATTTTGGCTCAATGTACTTTATGATTGCAGCCTTAAACCATACCGATGCACTGACAGGTAAACAGATGCAGGGTTCAATACTATTTGGAATAAACAATATTGGTGTTGTGGTGGCCAGTGTTTTTCTTGGTTTGATGCTATTCAAGGAACGCCCAACCCGAACAAATTGGGCTGGAATTTTGCTTTCAGTTATATCAATAGTAATACTTGTGTATAGTTAATGGTGGCTGAGGATACATATCGCACTATTGAGGGAACTTCAACAGGAATTTACCGCGAGAAGGGCAGTAAGTTTATTGCGATTGCTCGACCAGTTTATACCGAGGATGAAATTAAGGTGATTGTTGAGGATTTACGGAAGGAATACTACGACGCCCGTCATCATTGTTACGCATACATACTTGGTGCAAAGGGCGAGAAATGGAGAGTGAATGATGATGGCGAACCATCTGGCACTGCAGGGAAGCCAATTCACGGTCAACTGTTGAGTTTCAACGTTACCAATGTTTTGGTGGTTGTGGTACGTTACTTTGGAGGAACTAAACTTGGCGTATCGGGTTTGATTAATGCATATAAATCAGCAACACAGGATGCATTACAGAATGCCAAGATTATCACCAAAACCGTGGATGATATTTTCATTATCAATTTCAGTTATCTTGTTATGAACGATATTATGCGGATTATAAAGGATTTGAATATCGATATTAATGAGCAGCAGTTCGATAATAGTTGCAGAATCAAGGTGACTATTCGAAAGAGTTTAGCCGATGAGTTTATATCGAGAGTTGAGAAAATTGAATCAGTAAACTTGGAGTATTTGTCAACTGTATAGAATAGTTAGCCCCGATTGTCGGGGCTTTTTTTTGATAACAACCCAAAATAATTATAAAGATGAAGAACAGAAGTTTGGTTTCAATCAACGACCTGAGCAAGGAGGAAATCTTCAAAGTGCTCGATTTGGCCGAGGAGTTTGAGAAGAACCCCTCGCAAAAAATTATGGACGGCAAAGTAGTTGCCACCTTATTCTTTGAACCCTCAACCAGAACCCGTTTGAGTTTCGAGAGTGCAGTGAACAGGCTTGGCGGACGCATAATTGGTTTTTCTGAGGCTTCCTCCACTAGTGTTTCAAAAGGCGAAAGTTTGAAGGATACTATCCTTACTGTGGCTACTACTCGGACTTAATTGTGATGCGTCACCCAGTTGAGGGTAGTGCACGTTTTGCAAGCGAGGTTTCGCCTGTTCCTATCATCAACGCTGGCGATGGTGCAAACCAACACCCAACCCAAACAATGCTCGACCTTTACTCAATCCGTAAGACTCAGGGAACGCTTAACAATCAAAAGATTGTAATGGTGGGCGATTTGAAGTATGGTCGTACTGTTCACTCATTGCTTATGGCAATGTCGCAGTTCAACGCTTCGTTTGTGTTTATTGCCCCAAAGGAGCTTCAAATGCCGCAGGAGTATAAACTTTTCCTTAAAGAATCTGGTTTGAAATATGAGGAGCATACCGATTTAGCAGAGAATATTAAGGATGCCGATATTGTTTATATGACTCGAGTACAGAAGGAGCGATTTTCGGACCCAATGGATTACGAGAAAGTGAAGAATGCCTACATTCTTCGCAATCATATGCTGGAGGGAACTAAAGAGAATATGCGTGTACTGCATCCACTACCACGTGTAAACGAGATTAATATTGATGTTGATGACAGTAACAAAGCATACTACTTTACACAGGCGCTTAACGGTGTTTACGCGCGTATGGCGATTATGGCATCAATACTTGGTTTGAAGTAAAATATTAAAAGATAACAGCTATGAACGATAAAAAACATTTAAGCGTTAGTGCCATTCAGAATGGAACCGTGATTGACCATATACCAGCCCAAAATCTATTCAAGGTTATATCGATATTGGGCCTAGATAAAATACCCAACCTCATTACATTCGGAACCAACCTTGAGAGTAAGCAGTTGGGACGAAAGGCCATTGTTAAAATTGCCGATAAGTACTTTGAACGCGAGGAAATTAACCGAATTGCAATTGTTGCACCACATGCAAAGTTGAATATCATTAAGGAATACGTGGTGGTGGAAAAGATGCTTGTTGAGGTTCCCGACGAGATTAAGGGTATTGTGAAGTGTGTGAACCCTAAGTGCATTACCAACTTCGAGAATGTAACTCCTAAGTTTAAGGTGGCCGATAAAAAGAGTGTAGCACTAAAGTGCCATTACTGTGAGAAAATTACCGACCAGGAGCATATGGAGTATAGATAGTTAGAAGTTAAAAGGATATAGAGGAATTTAGAGGAATATAAAGAATGTTGCCTCTTGAAAAAGACTACTGAAAAGTCTATCATATGGGTTCTTTATGGAACTATATGAATCCTAAAAAGTCGACTGTAAAATGCACGTGCGTGGGATTGGCAAAACTGCGAGCCAGTGTAAGCGTGAATGCAAGAAGTTGTAGAATTTCGCAAAAGGGGCTTGCCTACTTTTGCTGAAATTCTTGACTTGTCGCAGAGCGGGTGGAGCATAGTTTTGCCTAGATTTTTTGCTTTCTTTTTCATCATGGAAAAAGTAAGAGATACATAAGTATTAACAGCATAAGCAAATTCACTAATTTTATCTGTTAAAACTATTTTTAGCAGATTTAAATAAGAAAGAAGCCCAGATAAACTGGGCTTTTCTTATGAAATTGAGATTTGTTTTACTGGTTTAACCTTAGCCTCATTCTTTTTAGGGATGTTAATGCTTAGGATTCCATCCTTGTATGAGGCTTTAATCTTATCTGTATCGGCAGTGTCGGGAAGCGTGAAGGTGCGCTTGAACGATGAGTAGCGGAACTCACGTCGCATAACTTTTTCGTCCTTGCTTTCCTCCTTGAATTCCCTCTCGCTTGAGATTTCAAGTACGTTATTGTTTAAATCAACCTTGAAGTCTTTCTTGTCGAGACCTGGAGCGGCAACCTCTATTGAGAAATCTTCTTTTCCTTCTTTGATATTCACCGAAGGAACAGTTACATTCTCGTTTTCGTTGAAAAAGCGGTTGAACAAATCGTCACCGAAAAATTCATCAACGAAACTGGGCAGAGTGTTTCTGCGTCTTAACATTGGTATCATAACTTTTTCCTCCATATTTTAGTTAGACATTTAATTTATTGTTGCACTAAAATATTTTCAATGTGTATGCCAATGCTAATTTTATGAAAAAATGACATATTTTGGCGATTATTGATGTCGATATGGCAGTATTTGGTTTGGATTATCTAATAGGTACCCCTAAGTGTAAAAAAAAAGACAGCTGACGCATATTCAAGCACAATTGTTTTTTGCCAACGCTCGAAAAAAACAAAAAAGTAATGCATATGTTGAAAAATGTCCGTAATTTTGTCCGTGTACGTAAAAACGTCCGTAAAATATGGCAACTATCAATTTTTATCTCGATAAAGCTGACAGAAAGGGACTTGCACCTATTCATTTAAGAATAAATTGCAATGGCAGTCAAATTAAGTTAGCAACTGGAAAAAAGATTAACTCTGAACAATTTGACAAAAAAAAGCAAAGAGCCACAGGGATATCAATAGAATCAGTTGAAATAAATCATTATTTAAAATTTCTCGAAGATAGGGCAAACGAACTTCTTCATCACTCTCCAAAAAAAACATACTCTCAAGAAGAAATTAAAGATATTTTAAACCAACACATTGAGAGTTATAAGGAGAATAATAGCGTAAATATTGTAAAAGAACAACTTACTTTATACGGCAAGCCTTTTACATTTATTGATTTATTCGCAGGAGCTGGCGGATTTAGTGAAGGTTTTCTACAAGCTGAGATAAACAATAAATTTTTTGACTTTATTGCTGCAAGTGATATAAATGAAAATTGCGAACTTACTCACATTGTTAGATATAATCATCAATTGGGATTAAATACAGAGTTTTTACGTCAAGATATAACCGAACCAGATTTTTTGGAGAACTTATTATCCAAAATTGGAAACAAAACAATTGATGTTGTTTGCGGTGGACCTCCTTGTCAAAGTTTTAGTTTAGCAGGGAAAAGGCGAAAGTTTGATAAAAAGGATGACCTATTTTCACATTACTTAGATGTAATCAAACGATTACAACCAAAATACTTTGTAATGGAAAATGTAAAAGGGATTTTAACAAAAGAAAACGGGAAAATAAAAGATTTGATAATTCAAGAGATAAACTCAATTGTTGATATTAAAGAGATTCCTGTTTTAGTTTCCTTTATAAAAAAAATAAAAACTGAAAGTAATTCTTTTCTATTGGATTGCATAATTAAAAGCATCGAAATTGAATCGTTGAAAGAGAATGAACTTGAAGTTGGAAGAGAAGAGTTTATCCGATTTGTAGATAACCGATTCAAACAAATAACACCAAAAATTGCGGATTATAAAACAAGTAAAACAGATTCTAGCATAAACACAATAAGACATGGCTTCAATATTCTTGCGCGAACTAAGGAATGGGAAAAATTAAAAAGAAGTATTATCAAGGAAAAGGATTTTTGCAATATTGACAATGACTCTTTCGTAGATACTTTTACCCTCTTTTTAACTCAAATAAGTTCAGAAAATGTAATTTTTCAAATTGAAAATTCATTTAAGGAACTAAATGTACCTAAAGACTACAAGAAAGATTGTGAAGACATAGTTACCTGTCTCT
>CAZTVB010000148.1:3002-6733 GCA_964616315.1 uncultured Rikenellaceae bacterium | reverse complement strand
GAGATATTGATTCCAATGGTGATAAAATTTGAAATTGGCTTAACCTTTACTGTCAAACATTTAAGTTTTTAGTGTAGATTTGTAATCTTTTAAGAAAAAACAATACTGTTATAACAAGTTGATATGAAGAATTATAAGCGATACCTAATAACTTCGGCATTACCCTATGCCAATGGCCCTGTTCACATTGGGCACCTTGCAGGGGTTTATATCCCTTCCGATATTTACACCCGTTACTTAAGGGAAAAGGGGATAGAGGTTATTTCTGTTTGTGGCTCCGATGAGCATGGGGTACCAATTACAATTAAGGCTCGTCAGGAAAATACCACTCCACAGGCAGTTGTGGATAAATACAACTCCATAATTAAGGATTCTTTCGAAAAATTTGGTATTTCTTTCGATATCTATTCCAGAACAACATCAAAAGTTCATTACCAAACCGCAAGTGAGTTTTTCCGTAACCTTTATGATAAGGGCGTTTTTATTGAGAAAACTACAGAGCAATACTATGACGAGGAGGTTAAGCAGTTCCTAGCCGATAGATATATCACAGGAACCTGCCCACACTGCAACAACGATAGGGCTTATGGCGACCAGTGTGAAAAATGTGGAACCAGTTTAAATCCAACAGATTTAATTGACCCTAAGTCAACTTTAAGTGGCTCTAAACCAGTTTTAAAAGCCACCAAACACTGGTTTTTGCCTTTAGATAAGTTTCAACCTGATTTAGAAAAGTGGATTCTTCAGGAGCATAAAGAGTGGAAAACAAATGTTTATGGACAGTGTAAGAGTTGGCTAGACCAAGGCTTACAACCTCGTGCGGTAAGTCGCGATTTAGATTGGGGTGTGCCAGTTCCAGTTGAGGGCTCAGAGGGAAAAGTACTTTACGTCTGGTTCGATGCGCCTATTGGTTATATATCTGCAACAAAGGAGTGTACGCCTGAATGGGAAAAATACTGGAAGGACCCTGATACCCGAATGATTCACTTTATTGGTAAGGATAATATTGTTTTCCATTGCATTATTTTCCCTGCAATGCTTAAGGCCGAAGGAAGTTATATTCTGCCCGATAATGTTCCTGCCAACGAGTTTCTTAACCTTGAGGGCGATAAAATATCTACCTCAAGAAATTGGGCAGTATGGCTGCACGAGTACCTAGAGGAGTTCCCCGGAAAACAGGATGTACTTAGGTACGTTTTAACTGCCAACATGCCTGAAACAAAGGATAATGATTTTACCTGGAAAGATTTTCAAACCCGCAACAACAGCGAGTTGGTTGCAATCCTTGGGAATTTTATAAATAGAGCAATGGTACTTACCCAAAAATATTTTGATAGTAAGATACCTGCTGCCGCTGAAATACTTGACTACGATAAGGAAACGATTGCCGAAATACCAAGAATTAAACAGGCTATTGAGTCTAACTTGGAAGAATTCCGTTTCCGAGAGGCGTTAAAGGAGGCTATGAACCTTGCTCGTTTAGGTAATAAATACTTGGCGGATACTGAGCCTTGGAAGATGTATAAGCAAGACCCAGAGAGGGTTGCAACAATTCTAAACATATCGATGCAGATAACTGCAAATCTTTCCATACTGCTTGAGCCATTTTTGCCTTTTACTGCGAATAAAATCCGAAAGATGATTGATTTTGCTGATAATAAATGGGAGCATGCTGGAAGTGCCAATCTTTTGAAGGCTGGACACAAGTTGAATCAACCCGAATTATTGTTCGATAAGATTGAGGATGAGACAATAAATGTTCAACTAGCCAAATTGCAGGCAACAAAAGAGGCTAATGCTCAGAAGCAAGTTGTAAATGTTCAACCACAGAAAGACGCTATTTCCTACGATGATTTTTCGAAAATGGACATCCGTATTGGAAAAGTACTAGAAGCTGAGCGAGTTCCTAAAACTCAAAAACTGATGAAATTGAAGGTTGATACAGGAATTGATACAAGAACTCTTGTTTCTGGAATAGCAGAACACTTTACACCAGAGCAGGTTGTTGGACGTCAGGTTTCAATTCTTGTAAATCTCGAGCCACGTAGCATTAAAGGAATAGAGTCGCACGGAATGATTTTAATGGCCGAGGATGCTGACGGAAAACTAAAGTTTGTTCAACCTTCCGATGAAGTTGCAAACGGCTCTACTGTTAAATAAACTCATATGAATATAAAAAAAACCTCAAGTTCTTGAGGTTTTTTTTATATACTTAGTAGCCAAACCTTATCACTTAACTTCTGAGCTTTTAATCGCTCCAGTTCTCGCAATGCTCTGTCCCTGTTTGTGAATTTGTAAACCGCTACGCGGTACATATTATCTGTTTGCAGTAAAATTGGTCTATAGCCTTTTGCTGATAGCTCTTGAATCATTTTTTGGGCATTATTCTCCTGTGAAAAACTACCGGCAATAATGTAAAAAGTTCTGTTCTCGGGTTTAGCCGTTTCCTGATAGTACAAAGCGGATTTTTTATCGGTAACGGCAATTACTGGCGATTTCTCGGGTTGAACTGCTTTGGCAGTATCAGTAGAATTAATGTTCTCCGTAGTTTCTAAAGAGTCACTTGTTGTTGCAGCTGAATCAGATGGCAATACCAGCGCTTCGCTTTCAGGCGTAGTTTGAACTACCTGATTCTCGCTACTCGACTGTATGTTTTCCCAGAATCTGAGTTCGGGTACAAAAACCAAAGTTGCAGCAATAGCCATTATTGCAAGAATAATCAACGCTGGAACAAGGATGCCTTTTTTAGATTGAGCCTTTGGTGCCGGTTTGGGTTTATCTTCTTGTTTTACAATGGGTTTCGGCTCGGGCTTTACGGTTGGAGAAACTATCTCTACTTTTTTCTTCTCTTTTACTTCTGTGCTTACCTCAACCTTGCCAAGTCCAAATGTTTGGCTAATAACATCATCGGATGAGGTTAACTCTATTGTTCCACTAGAGTTTCTCTTTAAAATACCAACACCAGGGAATACAACCTCTGTGTTAGACTCTAGCTTTCTTTTAATCCCAGCAACAAACTTTTCAACAAACTCTGTGGCTTTCCCGTGGTTTAAGTTGAAACTTTCTGCCACGAAGTTTTCCAATGCCTCATCGTTAAACACCCTTTTGGTGTCGAAAACAAAAAACTCACGTGGAGGATCGAACGATTTACCATCGGCAGAAGGTGTGGCGGGTTCGTATCGTTTTACAAAACTGCCTAAGCCCGGAAGGCTTACAAATTCTAATCGGGATAGAAGTTCCTGAATAGCAGATTCTAATTCCAACTTACAGTTTGTTTAGGGTTAACAGACAAAAGTATAAAAATAATTGAGTTTAAATCAAAGTGATACAAATTTGTTGAAAAATTTTAAACAGTTGATATTGAAAAATTTATCAAGACCAACTCTTCCCAACAAAAAACCGCCTAATTTGGATTAGGCGGCTGTTGTTGTCCTGCAAGGATTCGAACCTAGAATCTTCTGATCCAGAGTCAGACGTGTTGCCAATTACACAACAGGACAATTTTGTATAAGCAAATATAGTTGGTTTTGCGTTTGAGTGTTCACGGACGCTACTTTTTTAAAAAAGAAATTCCAGAAAAAATCTGGAATTCCATATAATATAATGTTTAGTGCTTTGGTTACTGTCCTGAAATCTTAGCCCAGGTATCTTTTAATGTAACTGTACGATTAAATACCAACTTGCTGGGTGTTGAATCGTAATCTACGCTGAAGTAGCCTAAACGTTCAAAC
>CAZTVB010000148.1:0-2992 GCA_964616315.1 uncultured Rikenellaceae bacterium | reverse complement strand
AGAATCTTCTGATCCAGAGTCAGACGTGTTGCCAATTACACAACAGGACAGTTTTGTATAAGCAAATATAGTTGGTTTTGCATTTGGGTGTTCACGGATATTACTTTTTTTTAAAAAGAAATTCCAGATTTTTCTGGAATTTCTAATTTATAGTATAGCGTCTTGTTACTGTCCTGAAATCTTTGCCCAGGTATCCTTTAATGTAACTGTACGGTTGAACACCAACTTATTAGGTGTTGAATCGTAATCTACGCTGAAATAACCCAAGCGTTCAAACTGGAACTTATCCAAATGCTTAACATTTTGTAGCGATGGCTCAAGTAATCCTTCAATTACTTTTAGCGATTCAGGATTGATGGACGATTTCCAGTCGGTTCCCTCCTCAACATCATCGGGATCGGATTTTGCAAAAAGTCTATCGAACAAACGAATCTCGGCCTTAACAGCGTGTTGTGCAGATACCCAGTGAATGGTTCCTTGAACCTTGCGTCCATCGGGTGAGTTTCCTCCACGAGATGCAGGGTCGTATGTACAACGGAGTTCAAACACATTGCCTTGAGCATCTTTAATTACTTCTTCACACTTTATGAAGTAGGCATAACGTAAACGCACTTCTTGCCCAGGAGCCAAGCGGAAGTATTTCTTTGGAGGGTTCTCCATAAAATCGTCTTGCTCTATGTATATCTCACGGCTAAAGGGAACCATACGCTTACCAGCCGATTCATCTTCAGGATTATTGGTTGCAGGTAGTTCCTCTACTTGCCCTTCGGGATAGTTTGTAATAACCACTTTTAATGGGTTAAGTACTGCCATACGGCGCTCGGCACGCTTGTTTAAATCCTCGCGTAAACAGAACTCTAGCAACGATAGGTCAATAACGTTATCGCGCTTTGCAACACCTACCTTTTCAGCAAAGTAACGGATTGACTCTGGAGTGTAACCCCTTCGGCGTAATCCGCAGATTGTGGGCATACGTGGGTCGTCCCAACCCATTACAGTTTTCTCTTGAACCAGCTGCAATAGTTTGCGCTTGCTCATCACTGTATAGTTGATATTTAGGCGTGCAAACTCGTATTGGTGCGAAGGAAATATTTCGAGTTTCTCAATAAACCAATCGTAAAGCGGACGATGAACGTCAAACTCCAAAGTACAGATTGAATGTGTGATTTGCTCAATGGAATCACACTGACCGTGAGCGTAATCGTACATCGGATAAATACACCATTTATCGCCTGTGCGGTGATGCTCGGTATGGATAATACGGTAAAGAATTGGGTCCCGCATTAGCATATTAGGATGCGCCATATCAATTTTAGCCCGTAAAATTTTCTCACCATCCTTGAACTCACCGGCACGCATACGACGGAACAAGTCAAGGTTCTCATCAACAGAGCGATTCCTGTATGGGCTATCCTTACCGGGTTGAGTAACAGTACCGCGATTTAAACGAATTTCCTCCTGGGTTTGGTCGTCAACGTATGCTAGCTGCTTTTGAATTAATAGTTCGGCCCACTGGTAAAGCTGTTCAAAATAGTCAGATGCATAAAACTCATTGGCCCACTTAAAACCTAGCCACTCAATATCCTCTTTGATTGAGTTTACGTACTCCACGTCTTCCTTAACAGGGTTAGTGTCGTCGAAACGAAGGTTGGTTTTACCATTATACTTTTGGGCTAGACCAAAGTTGAGGCAAATGGATTTTGCGTGACCAATATGCAAATATCCGTTGGGCTCTGGAGGGAAACGGGTTAAGACCCTACCTCCGTGCTTACCTGTGCGGATATCCTCTTCAACAATCTCCTCAAGAAAATTTTTAGTTTTTTCGGCTGAGGTTTCAATTTTTAAATTTTCGCTTTCCATTTGCTTACAATTAATTCAAGATGGCAAAATTAGAAATTTGTGGATAATAATACGGGTTGTGGTTACAATTTTTTAATACAGACGCAAGATGTTAGACAGAAGACACTAGACAGGAGTGTTTGCATTGAGTTGCGCGAAAAAAATGCAGATAATTCTCAAAAAAAACGGCTGTAATTATTACAGCCGTTTTACAAAAGCCACCAACGAAATTATTCTATAGTAAAATTTGTGTCGTACGAGGTGAATTTTATATTGCATTTTGCATCGGATGCTGTTGAGCCCTCAAAAATTCTTTTTGATTCGGTTTTATCGGAAAGCGATTTAATTTTAAACTTATCGGCTGGGAAAGAGATATTTCCGTAAGTAGATGAGAAGTTTAGGCTGAATTGTTGCGAGTTATCAAGTTTTAGGTAAACCTTGCCGTAAGTAAATTTCCCCGATAAACCTTTAAAATCAGCAGAGGAGTTTTTTACATAGATATCTGCATCGTAGGTATTTGGGAAATCAAGAGTACCATTTGCTCCATCCACCCTAAACATATCGTACTTCGATTCCTTGCAGTTCAAACTGCCAACAATGCCTAAGTAGTAATTATTGTCGTACGATGATGGAATAACCAGTTCCCCAATATCGCCAACCCTCAAATCGGAATACTTTGCAGAAAATGCGATGGACTTAAAGTTTTTCCCGAAAACATCGCTATCGTATAGTTCAAACTTTGAATCTCCTGCATCGCCATTAATCCGGAATGTAGAGTATTTTGCATCGGCAATTATTTTTGTAGCTTGACCAATTACATAATCGTCGTCATAGGAAACAACATTTAGGTCGTTAGTTTTTTTGATAATTAGCTTTGAGTACTTTGCATCGACCTTAACATTGCCCAACTCACCAGCATCAATATCGGTATCGTAAAGAGTAAAGGTAGCATTTCCTCCATTCCCAATGTTGCCCTTGGAGTATTTCATATCGAAATTGCCTGCAGAGCCAAAATCGCCCATTGAAAGATTTACATCGTATAGATTTAATTTAATATCTCCCTTAAGATTTTCTATGGCTAACTTGTTATACTTGCTTATAACTTGTAGCGATGTATTTTGAGGGATGTAGGCAACATGGGAAACTTTTACAA
>CAZTVB010000147.1:0-6766 GCA_964616315.1 uncultured Rikenellaceae bacterium | reverse complement strand
CCTAAACAAATGCCAAAAACCGACTCGAAGAATAAAAAGATCAAGCAAAGAAGGCAAATCAGTCCGGTAATTATGCTGTATGAGTTAACAACTACCATCAGCACAAACATTGTAACGGACAAAATAACACCAATAATCCAAGCAACCTTTTTTTGAGCCGCACCAACATACTCAGGATTTTGTCGACTAACAATAAGTCGGCCAATTATAAGTGTTGGCGCATACTTAGGATTCCAGAAAACACGAATAATAAAATCGAGCATAAACACTGTGATAACATACTTTATCATCAGAAAGTTACCTTTAAACATAATAAACATCAACGATAGGAAGGTGAAAAAGAATAAAATTCCTGCGGCTGCTCTAATTTCACGCTCGTTCAATACGGGGATTGTGTATCCCTCTACTGTTTCGCCAAATTGCTTTTTCATTTTAAATAGTTTTTGGGTTAAATGTTAAGTTATTAAACAGACTATAAGTAGCATTGTTCAGAGTATAAACCATTACTCAAACAAAAATTATGCTGAAGAATATGGATTTCACCTCATTTTAGTTCTCTATTATAAATAATTTTGACACGGCCATCGCATTTCAACAATCAATCCAAAATCAAGTACTTATACATTGTAAATGAAAGAAAAATTACTCAAGCATATTCTGGAAAGCAGGAAAAAACTTACCACATCTCCCACTCTGCAGGAAATGGGAATTACCAAAAACTTACTGGAGGAGGTTTACGAGTGGGCAAACAATATGGCATCGTATGGCGAGTTAGCATCGTATATTCCTGAACTAACAAAAGTAGACCCCAACAAAACCGCTATTGTGATAGGCGATTTGAACAGAAATATCATTTCGGTAGGGAATGGTGTCGACGTTCGGGTTAGCATACAGTCGGTTATTAAACCTTTCCTTTATATATATGCTCTTGAGCAAGGAGTGCCAGCCAATCAAATATCGTTCATAGAGGCTACGTCACTTAAGTTTAATACCGATGCGGTAATGCAACCCGACCAAAGGAAAAATCTTCCTGGTCATCCACTCAATAATGCTGGGGCAATATCATCGGCTGGTTCAATTGTAAATTTCGATGATTTCCTCAACTTTATTAGAATACTAACTGGGAACAATAAGCTTGAGGTTATGGTCAAGGTTTCTGAATCGGAAATGCAAACTAACGGTAACAACAGAGCAATTGCACAAAGGCTTTCGGAAACTGGTCGCTTTCCCAATCAAAAGTTAAGCGATAAAGCCCTCGAATATTACACGAAAGCTTGTGCCATAGGGGTAACTGCTTCCGACATTACAAATGCATGTCTTGTTTTGGCAAATGGAGGAAGAAGAGGCGACCATCAAATTATAAAGGAAGACAATGTTGTGCGAGCAATTAATGCAATGAACACCTATGGACTTTACGAGCATACAGGCGAAATATCGTTACTAGCGGCTGGTGCTCGAGCGCTATCGTGCAAAAGTGGTGTTGGTGGGCTTATTATTAATGTTGACCCAGGGCGTGGGGCATTTTGCACGTACGGACCAAAACTCGACTCTGCTGGCAATAGTGTTTTTGGCAAGTACGCTTTAATTCCTCTTAATAACCTTTTGGCTGCACCTAACGGAATGCGACTTAGCTCAGAGGAGATTATTCGGTCGCTTTCGAAAGATGTTCTTTAGTAGATGATGTTTGAGCAAAAAGTGCTTATTTCCCCCAAGTATCCGGACTCTCTCTCCAACTTTTAAGTAGTTCTAACTGCTCGGGTTTTACATATCCAGTTTCAACGGCAACACCAATCAGTTCTTGGTAGTTCGATAGGGTGTTGAACTCAACACCTACTTTTGCAAAGCCCTCATTTGCTTGGTTGAACTGATAGGTGAATATCGCTACGAGTCCTAACACGTTACATCCTGCTGTTTTTAGTGCTTCAACCGCTGCAAGGCTACTCATACCGGTTGATATTAAATCTTCAATCACCACAACCTTTTGACCCGGTTTGTAATCGCCCTCAATTTGGTTCGATAACCCGTGCGCTTTTGCAGCCGAGCGTATGTAAATGAATGGCAACGCCATTCTGTCGGCTACAAGCATTCCATGAGCTATTGCGCCAGTTGCAACTCCTGCAATAATTTCAACATCGGGATATTTTTTTTTGATTAGGTCTACAAATCCATCACAAATGGAGTTTCGTACATTTGGGAACGATAGGGTTTTGCGATTATCACAGTAAATTGGCGATTTCCAACCCGATGCCCATGTAAAAGGATTTGCAGGATTGAGTTTTATTGCATTAATTTGAAGTAAGTTTGACGCAATTGTTTTATTTGCCATGTTGCAGGATTTTATAGTTTATTTCAATAATCGTCGGTTTGTAATTACTCCAAGTATAGAAAAATACTTTGAGAGTAGCGATAGCGGCTTCTTCTTTGGAAGTCCCACTCACCAAGACTTCCCAAAATTACTGGAAATTTTCCAAAACCACCTTGTTATTCAGAATCTTTTTGTAGGAAATTCCAATCCGGAGAGGATGTTTGAACAATTTGCATCGAACTTTACGGTTATTGATGCTGCTGGTGGCCTTGTTCAAAATGACAAAGGAGAGTTTCTTCTAATATTTCGCAGAAATAGGTGGGATTTGCCCAAGGGCAAAGTTGAGAAAGGCGAGGATTTGGAGGTTGCTGCGTTGCGCGAGGTGGAGGAGGAGACAGGGGTTTCTGAACTTTCTGTTCAACGCCATTTAATTACTACTTACCACACTTATGTTCAGGATGGTAAATCTATTCTGAAGCGAACCAATTGGTATGCAATGAAATGCCTCGGCAATCAAAAGTTAGTGCCACAAGTTGAGGAGGACATTGTTAAAGTGGAATGGGTGAATGAGAGTAATCTCAGCAATTATCTTAGTGCGAGTTACAGCAATATTCAGGCAGTTTTCGCCGAGTTTTAAATAAGCCCCTTGTTCCTTAGTATCTGGAAAAATTTCATCTCAAAATTTTCTTTTGGCGATGGTGCTGGCGATAGTATAAGTTTCTTATCGGGACCAATCAAAAAGTATGTGGGGTATGCTCTAATATCAAAATCTTTAATGATATCGGGCTTATTACCGTAGTGCAGGAATGTCCATGTGTAGCCGGAGTTCTGCAGGAAAGATTTAAGGTCATTTATTTCCTTATCGGCCGAAATGGAAACAATTTCAAGGTGTTTGCCATACTTGTTTTTTAGTTTGTCGAGCAAAGGGAATTCTTGTAAGCATGTGTAACTAGTTGTGGTGCAGAAATTAAGGTAAACGTATTTCCCTTCAAACTTATCGAGGTTTATCTCCGTACCATTAATATCCTTAAGGGTAAATGTGTTTGGGACAAACCCTGGTAGCAGTTTGGTAATTTTGCTTCTTATATTTTCAGCAATTAAAAGATGTTCGGCATTTTTTGTGGTCAAGTACATGGAATCCAACAGAGCCAGTAGTGATGAGCGAGAAAAGTTGTCACTAAAAAACTCATCGTATAGGGCTTTCAAAATTACCATTTCTTTAAGCGTATCGTTACTTAGCACCTCATTATCCGATAGCGTTTCCTTAAGCCCAGATAAACTTCTGTTGGAAATATCCTTGAATATAACATTGCCTGTAAGCGAGCGCGAGAAGAAGAGGAAATATTTATCGTAAACAAGGTTGAACAGTTCCATGTACGATGGATTGTTGTAAAGTACAGGTTTGTTAAGGAAAAGTTCGTTGGATATGCTTGTTGATTTTTTGTAGAATGTAACCTGTTTTAAAAGTCCGTATCTATAATTTCGGTAGTCGTTAAAGTATTGGTTGTTAGTATTTTTATATTGATTCTCAATTGAGTTCACTAGCGAGTCAATATTCAGTGCCTTTTTGCCTTTGTAGGCATCCATAACTATTTGGTCGAAGTTCTCATTGAACTTTAGGTCAAAACTGTTGATTAGGAAGTTGATGTCGGATTTATCAATATTTAAAATTCCTACCTGAGTCTCAGTTTCCCTAAAGAATGGGTTTAGCCGTTGTGCTTCGGTTTTATCTTCTTTTGGAGGAAGTAGTAATTGGTATTTTTTATTGGGTTCTGCAAAAAAGTAAATCTTGTAAATTCCCAGATAGCCAAAAACGTATGTGGTTTCGAGTATTTTGATTCTTCCATTAAAGTTACCTTTTTCATCAACTTTACATCTACCTACTTCAGTTTCCGTTGAGGTTATAAAATCAGAGTAGTAGTAAAACACTATCTCGTCACCTTTATAATCGGGAGCGTTGCCATATATTATAGCCTCCTGCGAATACGAAGTATAACTAACAAGAGCCAGTATAAACGCTAGAACTAACTTTGCACTTCTCATCATAGTACTATTAAAGGTAATCTGTAATTTTTAATGAGGTTGGAATGAACTGAGAAGGGTCGCCTTTGTGTAGTAGTATATCGCGGATGATAGTTGAATTTACAGGGGTATGCTCTGGTGCGGTAAGTAGAAACACTGTTTCAATCTGTGGGAACATTGCCTTATTAACTTGGGCTATGGCACGTTCGAACTCGAAATCGGCAGAGGTTCTCAGTCCACGCAGAATGTAGTTTACATTTAGCCTATTGCATAAATCCACGGTTAAGCCCTCATAGCTGATAACTTCTACCTTAGGTTCGTTGGCAAATACTTTTTCAATCATTTCAATCCTTTTTTCAATGCTGAAAAAAGCTTTTTTGCTAGCGTTATAACCAATGGCAACTATAACCTTATCGAACATCGAGAGAGAACGGAGTACTATCGACTCGTGCCCAACTGTAATAGGGTCGAACGACCCAGGAAATATTGCTACTCTATTCATTGCGGTCAAAGTTATGAGTTGATGAAACAAAATTTTGATATTCAAAAATCATACAATTATAGGCAAAAAACAAATAACGTACCTGCTCTTTTAGCACTAATAAGCTTAACGTCTATTTATATCTATAAAATGTTTCTGGTGTTGGCGCATTCCAACAAACATTTGCATTTTGCTCTGTATTTCGGTAAATTTGAATAATCGTATTATTCCTTTAATTCCAGATGATTTGTAGAGTTGCATTCACACTTCTTATCACAAAACTTATAGTTATGGCTACATCGTGCCGCGGACAGGTGGGAGGAGGGGGACTGCCCCGTAAGGACAGGCCGGCAGTTGTTGCTGGCTCATTCTATCCAGCATCGGAGCAACAGCTTAGAGACAAAATAGAAGGATATTTTGATAAATCGGATAAAGTCTTGAATTCAAAACCTTTGGCATTGATTGTGCCCCACGCAGGATATGTATTTTCTGCAGGAGTTGCTGCAAATGCATACTGTCAGCTCGATAGGAATGCCAAGTTTAAACATATCTTTATAATCGGTTCCAGCCATACCATGTATTTCAACGGTGCGTCGATATATACAGAAGGCGATTTTATCACGCCATTAGGTCGGGTAAAAGTTGACCCTCTGGCAAAAGAACTTGTGCAGAAATACAGTGTATTTAACGATGATATCAAACCTCATGAGCGGGAGCATAGTCTTGAGGTTCAACTACCACTGTTACAGTATTGGTTGAAGAACGAGTTTGGCATTATCCCAATTATTGTTGGAGGCGAATCGCAAAGCACAAGTTCACTTTTGGCCGAGGCACTTGCGCCGTATTTCAACGAGGATAATTTGTTTGTAGTAAGTTCTGATTTTTCTCACTATCCTAGTTACGCCAATGCTGTTTCGAGCGACGATGATATGGCTAAAGCAATTGTTTCAAACTCTTCTGTGCAGTTCTTGAAGGCAAAAATAAAACTGGAAAATTCAGGAATTGACGATTTGGCCACAGCCATGTGCGGTTGGACTTCGGGACTCACATTGCTTAAAATTACAGAGGCCCGAAATGATGTTGAGTATAAAACCATAATGTATAGTAACTCTGGCGATTCTCCCTATGGTGATAAAGAACGGGTGGTTGGCTACTGGGCTATTGCGGTTGTAAAAAAACAACCGGTTGTTGATGATTTTATTTTGTCAGAAGATGATAAGTTGCAACTACTTAACTTAGCAAGGAATAGCATAATTAACCATCTTAAAGGGAAAAATCAAACCCCTTTGGATGAAACCCAAGTTAGTTCAAGTTTAATGTCAAGCGCTGGTGCTTTTGTTACTTTACGCAATAATGGTCAACTGCATGGTTGTATAGGCAACTTCTCCACATCAACCCCTTTATATAAGGTTGTAATGTCAATGGCTATTGCTGCTGCAACTGAGGATTATCGGTTCGATAGGGTTACTGTTAACGAAATGGCCGATATTATTATTGAAATTTCTGTGTTAACTCCAATGCGTAGAATAAATTCTGCCGAGGAGTTTATACCCGGGAAGCATGGGATTTACATAAAAAAAGGTGGTCGTTCAGGTACTTTTCTGCCACAGGTAGGGAAGGAGACAGGCTGGAGTCGCGAGGAATTGCTGGGGCATTGCGCCCGCGACAAAGCATTTATTGGATGGGACGGATGGAAAAATTCTGATGCTGAACTTTTTGTTTATGAGGCCATTGTTTTTGAGGAGTAGGTGTTTGGAATGTAAATGAAGCAGGACATTTTCCTGCATCCTGGGGTTAAGTTCACTTTGGGTGTTCGACTTTAATTAATGCCAAGATAGTATTTACAGATAGAACTGAATAAAAATGGATAAGCACTTACTAAAACCCTTAAAGTTAAAAGCTTATTTATTGTTAATTATTAGATATAGCTATTTGTAACCTTTTTTATTGTATATTTC
>CAZTVB010000146.1:0-6777 GCA_964616315.1 uncultured Rikenellaceae bacterium | reverse complement strand
ATGAATATCTGTTGCTTGGTCTTCAACCTTCACCTCCATTGCATAAACCAGTTTTGACTCATCGGGCGAGAATGCAAAACCATTCACATCGCCATCAATACTTGAAATTTGTTTCAAACCTTGGCCATTGGGTTGCACTTCCCAAATTTGTGAAGAACCGCTACGGGTTGAAAGGAAACGGATAACCTTACCATCGGCACTCCATGCAGGAGCAGATTCAGAACCCATCTCGTCAGTCAACTTAACTGGCTCGCCACCATCGGTATTTACTAAATACAAATTGGTAACACCTTTATTCTCCTGTAAATTGTAGTAGGAAATGGTATAAACAACCATTTTTCCACAAGGTGATAAAACAGGTTCCCCAACTCGGCCGAACTTCCAAAGAATTTCGGGAGTAAGTAACCCTGCAGATTTTTCGGCATCGGTAAGAGCAACATCAATCTTTAACGGCTCTTTGGTTGGTGCCTTATCGGCCTCGCTACAGCCAACACTGGCTAGTATTAGTGCCATAATTGCAACATTGATTGGTTTAAATATTTTTCTCATTTTATTAGAATTAGATTTCACACGGATTTAGACGCTAAAAATACAAAAAAGTTTGATGACCGTGAGAGGTTAAACGCGAATCGTGAGACCTGAATAGAAAACGGAAAACAATTCAACCCACATTATTATACTTCAAAAGGAAATAATACTTTTGTTTATTAAAATTTGAATGATGAAAAGATTAATCCCAATTATCCTTGTTAGCCTTATTGCCTGCGAAAGCAACATCGATAAAGCATTAAAATCGGTAAGCAACGATGATTTAGCAAAGGATATAGCCACCATATCGGCCGACAGTATGCTAGGCCGAACCCCATTTACCATTGGAGAGGAACGGTCTGTTGCATATCTAGAAAAAAGAATGGCTGAACTGGGTTTAGAACCCGTATTCGAAAACTCTTACATCCAGAATGTTCCGATGGTTTCCATCATCTCAAGAGTACCTGAAGTTGTAAAATTATCGATTTCAAATAAACCATTTGAGCTAAAGGCCGATGACGACTACTGTGCCTGGAGTCCAACAACTTCTCCATCTATTAAAATTGATAAGGCCGATTTAATTTTTGCAGGCTTTGGAATAAATGCCCCAGAGTACAGCTGGAACGACTTCGACAGTATTGATGTAAAAGGCAAAGTAATTGTTGTTTTAGTTAACGACCCCGGATTCTACACCGGAGATACAGCCCTATTCAAAGGAAATACGATGACCTACTATGGCCGCTGGCGCTATAAATTCGAAGAGGCGGAACGTCAAGGAGCCATTGGCTGCCTAATTGTTCACGAAGATGCCCCTGCTGGATACCCTTGGGATGTTGCAGGGAGCAAAAACAACACACCTCAACTTTACCTCGATACTCCAGACCTTGAAAACAAAAAATGCCTTGTAAATGGCTGGATAACCCACAACGCAGCAATCAACCTATTTAAATCCTGCGGATTAGATTACGAAGCATTAAAAACACAAGCAACTAAAAGAGGTTTTCAATCGTTCAGCATGAATGCCAAGTTGAGTATGAATATCGAGAATAGTCATACCAAATCGGTATCAAAAAATGTTGCTGGAATAATTAAGGGTAGTGAAAAGCCTGACGAGGTTATTGTTTACTCTGCGCATTGGGACCATCTGGGTGTTGGCCGTGTGGTTAATGGCGATTCGATATATAACGGAGCATCGGACAATGCAGCAGCAATTGCATGGATGTTCTCCATTGCCAAAGCGTTCAAAAGCACTGGCGTAGCACCAAAGCGCAGTGTTTTGTTCTTCTCGCCTACTGCAGAAGAATCGGGGCTTTATGGCTCAACATACTTTGTGGCAAATCCGCCCATCGACATAAGCAAGACTATTGCCTGCATCAATAACGACGTAATCCTTTTCATTGGTAAATTCAAGGATGTTACCGTTACAGGACTTGGTCACTCTTCGTTAGACGAGTTGCTTGCAGAAGAAGCAACGAAGTTTGGCCGGTACATTGCCCCAGACCCAAACCCTGAGAATGGAATGTTTTTCCGTTCGGATCAACTTCCTTTCCTAAAGGCAGGCGTTCCTGCTATGTTCGCCAAAGGTTATTCAGATCAGGAACAATTAGGCAAGGAAAAAACTCAAGAATTAATCAACTCATACTGGAAAAACATTTACCACAAACCCCAGGATGAATTCATTCCAGAGCGCGACAATTTGGACGGATTGGCCGAAGATGTAAAACTATTTTTCTGCTTTGGAAATAGGTTGGCCAACGAGAATATTTACCCAACGTGGAAAAAGAACTCTGAGTTTTATAAGGAGAAATAATACTAGACAATAACTTCAACCGTTACAATGATTATCATAAAGAATTGGAGGAAGATAGAGGAATTTAGAAGAAGTTAGAGGAATAGGCACGCTTCAGTTTCGGCATTCCTTTAACTTCCTCTAACTTCTTTTAACTTCGTAATATTTTTCTCAAACCAAAACCGATGAACCAAACACTATCAATCATTATTCCTGCCTACAACGAGGAAAGAACAATTACCAAGATTCTCGAAAGAGTTTTAGCCGTTAGTATCGACGGAATTGAAAAAGAGCTGGTTATTGTTAACGACTGCTCAAAGGACAAAACCAAGGATGTACTCGAAAACTTTATCAACGAAAAGAAAAATCATAACATTAAACTATTCAATCACTCTGTAAACCAAGGCAAAGGAGCAGCGCTCCACACTGGAATAAAGGAGGCAACAGGCGATTATATCATCATACAGGATGCAGACCTTGAGTACGATCCACGCGAATACAAGGACTTGCTTAAACCAATACTCGAAGGCAATGCCGATGTGGTTTATGGATCGCGCTTTATTGGTGGCAATCCTCACCGAATACTATTTTTCTGGCACTCAATTGGCAACAAGTTTCTGACATTTATTTCCAATATGTTCACCAACCTCAACCTAACTGATATGGAAACTTGCTATAAGCTGTTCCATGCTGATATTATTAAAGGTTTAAAGTTGAAGGAAAAACGGTTTGGCTTTGAACCAGAGGTAACGGCAAAAGTTTCGAGAGTTTCTAATGTGAGAATTTACGAAGTAGGCATTTCATACTATGGAAGAACCTATGCCGAAGGTAAAAAAATAAACTGGAAGGATGGATTCCGTGCGCTTTGGTGTATATTGAAGTATAATCTTTTATCAAAATGAAACTAATAACACAGCAAAAGTTCGAACAATTGCTTTTTTTCTCTCTAGTTTTAATTAGCATTGTTCCAGTACTAGTTTTCAAACATTTCCCCACGCTAGATGGCCCTGCCCACCTTTACAACTCGAACCTACTTGGGCACTTAATAACTGGCGACAGTTTTTTGAAGCAATATTTCACTTTAAATAGTTTATCAACACCAAATTGGCTTGGTCATATTTTGATTCTTGGATTTCAAAGAGTTTTTGGAGCAATTGTAGCGGAGAAAATCATTGTAATAACATGCATTGCAGGATTAGCCTATTCCTACCGTTTTTTAATATCAACATTAAATAAGAATCACCTACAGTCGACTTTTATCATACTTCCTTTTACTTATAGTTTTTTTCTTTTCTTGGGTTTTTTCAATTTCATATTAAGCACCATATTTCTACTTATTACACTTAGCCTATTTATTAAATTGATAAATAGCTATAACCCTTTTCTACATATTCTAGCAGCATTAAGTCTTCTACTAACATACTTTTCTCACCCATTCGGTTTTTTCGCATTTGAACTCCTAGTTGGAATTTTTGGCATAAATATTTTAATAAAGGAAATTCCTAAAAAAAACTTTTCAGAAATTGTTTCTCTAGGCACCATAACCATTTCTCTTGTTACAATTCCTAGTATTCTATACATAATCTATGCGGGGAAAGGAATAGTGGCTCTTTCCAATGAAAGAGTTCCTATTCTCGAACTAATTAGATGGCTATACAAACTTAGGTCGCTAATAGTTTTCAACTTTGGAAGAGAGCAAATATATACTATCTCGATATTTGCTTCAATTATAATATTATCATTGCTAATAATCTTTAAGAAGTTTGTACACAAAAACCCAAACAATAGTTATCCGAAAAATTACATATGGTTAATTTCTGGCATAGTGCTACTTCTATTATACTTTACCTTGCCAAATCAGATAAACTCAGGTGGTTATGTCTCAGATAGGTTAAACTACCTATTCTTTATCTTTATTCTAATTTGGATTTCAACTTTTAATTGGGATAAAAAAATAATCGCTACCTTTTGCACTATTGCAATTATTTGTCATTTAGGACTAATGACCTATTACACCAAACAAATATATTGGCTAAACAAGTCCGCTGAAAACATTCATTCGCTAGCAAAAAAAGTAAAGCCTAATAGCGTTATTCTTCCCATTGGAAGTCATCCTAACTGGATGCTTGGGCACATATCAAACTACATTGGTGCAGATAAAAAAGTAGTGTTATTAGAAAATTACGAAGCATATACAGGTTATTTTCCAATTTTATGGGATTGGAAAAGCATTCCAAATATAACATTGGGAAACACGAATCTTAATGACGTTTGCTTAAGTTCATTTGAAACAGAGTTCAATAAAACGTTCCTCAGAAAAATAGACTATATTGTTCTTACCAAAAACCCAAATGCTCAAGGCATATGTAAGGCAAAGGTTGACAGCATCATAAACTGCTCATACAAGAAGATTTATACATCTGAAGACAATGCGTTTGAATTATTTGAACTAATAAACAACGATCTGCCTTAATGGCAAAATATATCAACTAGTATTCAAGAACATTCATCCATATTTTAGAGATGGTGCTCAGCAGATGAAAATTATTTAGTATAATTGTCGGGTTAATAACCTTATAAACACAGAGCTCAACTCAACATCAAATATTGAAACCATGAACTTATCTAGCACTCTAAGGCGTATTGATGATTTCTTCACCGAGAGAAGATTGCTGTACACATTGCTTAGCATAATACTAGTTATACTTATCGCAATTTTAGTTATTTCGGAAGGATTCTCTGGTGCAACGGAGAGCTTAATAAACTACAAATTCTCCCGTTGGGCATTTAGCAATCCTGAATTCTTCTTGAACAGTATATCGAAACCTTTATTTACAATTTTGAGTTCGCCATTTGCCTTATTAGGATTTAAAAGTTTTCAACTTTTTAACGTCCTTGTAGGAATAGCTACTGGATATGTATCCTACCTAGTTGCAAAAGAACTAAAAATTAAAAGTCCAACCCTTGCAATTGTAATTTGCTGTTTTACCCCAATATTCATGGTCAACTTGTTTTCGGGGATAACAGAGATTCTTTTTGCTTTTACCGCTATTTTAGCCACGTATTTCCTAGTTAAAGAAAGATATATTTCAGGTGCCATTATTGTTTCCTTTCTACCAATTATCAAAACAGAGGGATTTTTGCTTATTTTAATTTACATATACTACTTTGTACATAAAAAGCATTACAAAGAAATACTCTACACTTTAACAGCATTTATATTCTTTAGCGTTGTGGGGGCAATTTTTGGCAAGAATTTTTTCTGGTTATTCGCAGATTTCTCTAAACTACTGGAATTTAACCCAAACACTCAAGGTAGCCTATTCCAGTTTGTGACAAGGAGTCCGGGTTTCTTCGGAATCCCCAATGAAATTTTCTTCGTAACAGGATTGATTGCGGGGTTATCGTTATACTTAAGGCAAAAAAGAGCGTATTCAAAGGAATTCCTTTTAATTGTATTACCTTTTCTTGTATATTTTATGGGTCACTCATTGTCTTTTTGGACAGGTATAGGAGGCTCTGATGGTAGCAGTAAATATATGGCAGCAATTGTTCCTTTTATGGCGATAATGGCAACTAGGGGTTTATACATCTTCGCAAAAATGTTTCTAATAATATTTAAACTAGAATGGATTAGAGTTGCTGCGTTGGTAATTGGATTTGCATCGATTATTCATATCCCTTTTGCTATCCAAAACTATCCGATAAACCTCGACTCCGAGTCGTTTGCAGTTAACGCCACTTCGGATTGGGTAAAAACAAAAGTTACAAATGAGTCGAATATTTACTATAACCATCCATCGTTCCCTTTCTTTTTGGATTCAAAATTTAATGATTCAAGAATCCAAAATATCGAAGGGAACTCTTTATTAGCTATGAAAGTAGGCGATTTATTCCTTTACGATGAGCATTACTCTAAAACATCAGGCGTTGAAATCAATGCCCTTATCAACAATCCAGAATTTGAACTATTGCGAATTTTTGACCCAGAAATACCTTTCTCAATCAAGGAAAGCCCATTCAAAATTGGTGTGTTTCGCAAAGTAGAAAGTAATCCTCAGGTGGTGGAAAACAACAAAAAAGTTATTTCTGACAAAGACAGAACTTATAAAGGAATCATCAATTTTGACTTCGACAATACTATTTACGAGAAAGACTCTGAATTTATTGGTTTTTCCAAGATTAACCCCAGCAATTACCTCAGAGTAAAACGATCACAAAAATACTATTTGAACTCCACGTTTGCTATCAACAGTAATGCTCAACTTGACTTCTTTGAATTACTAGTTGAAATGAGATTTTTTGCAAAAACTCCAGAGGACAAATTAAAATTTGTAGTTAATGTATTTGACGGAACTAAAAGATTAGAGCATAAAAGAATAGATATTGGTACTCCATTCAATAGCAATCCAGAAGAATGGTCAAATTTAAGGTTTAAGGTATTGTTGCCGTCCATTTAC
>CAZTVB010000145.1:0-6788 GCA_964616315.1 uncultured Rikenellaceae bacterium | reverse complement strand
GGTCGCCGCCCCACCTTCGCCCCGGAGAAAGATCTCCGGGGCTTTTTTGTTTTATACCTACGGTTAATGGAATTAAGAAAAAAGCCAAGAGTTTACCTCTTGGCTTTTTTCTTTTAATATTTGGTGTGGCTATTCTGCAATCACACCCGAACCAATAAGTTCTTCACCATTGTACCACGAGGCAAATTGTCCGGCTGTTATGCCCCTTTGTGGCTCATTAAATACAATGTAGATCCCTTCGTCTTTACAGTAAAGCGTGGCTTTTTGAAGCGGTTGGCGGTAGCGAATCCTAACCATTAGTTCAATGTGTTGACCAATGGAAAGTTTTAAATCGGGACGTATCCAATGAACCTCGTTGGAGTTAATGAACAGCGCTTTGCGGAATAAGCCCGGATGGTTTTGACCCATTCCTACATAAACAATGTTTTCTTGAATATCTGTCGATATTACAAATAATGGTTCAGCCTTTCCACCTACATTTAATCCTTTACGCTGGCCTATTGTGTAAAACTGAGCACCCTGATGTTCTCCTACCTTTTTACCAGTATTTTTGTTGTAAATAAACGGTTTTGATAGGTTCTCAAGGTCAGTTTTGTCGTAGTTAGTTATTGAGTTGTAAAATTCCGTAGGAATTTCAACAATATTTCCCTTCAGCGATTTAAGTTTTTGTTGAAGAAATACTGGTAAATCAACCTTGCCAACAAAGCAAATTCCTTGGGAATCCTTGCGTTCTGCGGTGGCAAGTCCTAATTCGGCAGCAATTCGCCTTACTTCTGGCTTTTGTAAATGTCCAATGGGAAAAAGCGCTTTAGCCAGCTGATTTTGGTTGAGTTGGCAAAGAAAGTAGCTTTGGTCCTTATTGCCATCCAATCCTGCTAAAAGTTGATAGTAAGTATGCCCGTTTACGTTGATTTCTCCTTTACGGCAATAATGTCCAGTTGCAACGTATTTCGCATCTAACTTAAGCGCAGCATTCATAAATGCATCGAACTTAATTTCGCGGTTACAAAGAACATCTGGGTTTGGAGTTCTGCCCTTAGAGTACTCGTCGAACATGTAATCCACAACACGCTTACTGTACTCATCGCTTAAGTCGACATATTCAAAAGGAATTTTTAGTTTGCGGGCAACCATTTCGGCAAAGTTCTTATCGTCATCAAATGGGCAATCGCCTTTAAGCACGCCTGTGGTGTCGTGCCAGTTTTTCATAAACATGCCAATAACCTCGTAGCCCTGCTGTTTAAGCAAATATGCAGCAACGCTAGAGTCAACTCCGCCCGATAAACCTACTACTACTCTTTCCATTTAGAATTATTTTCAGTTTGCAAAGGTACTAATTTCTAAAATAATCGCTTGGCGATGTTTCAAGTTTAATAAAATAAGGGATAACCAATGCCATCCCTTTGTTGTTAAACCTTTTTTAATTTCCATTTTCCAAGTTTGAAAATAAGTATTGCAGTTAAAGTCATTGTTGTTTCTGCAATTACAATGGCGTAGTAAACGCCATGTTCATTCATGCCAAATTTTATGGCAAGTAGGTATGCTAAAGGAATTTCCAAAAACCAGAAGCAAAACAAGTTAATAATCATTGGGGTAAATGTGTCGCCAGCTCCATTCAATGAGTTAACCACAACCATTCCAAAACCGTACGAAATAAATCCAATACTTATTATTCGCAAGCATTCTGCACCCTTAGCAATTACATCTGCATCGCTTACAAGTAACTGGATAAACCACGATGGCCAAATTATCAGTAATAATCCAATTATGCCAAGGAAAACTGCATTGGCAATTCCTGTTGTCCAAACCGATTTTTCCGCTTGATTTGGCTTCCCAGCGCCTAAATTCTGACCAACCAGAGTTGCTGCGGCATTGCTTAATCCAACGGATGGGAGCATTGCAAATATTATAAGTCGAATTCCAATGGTGTATCCCGCTACAGAAACACTCCCAAATTCAGAAATTATGCGCACCATTACAATCCAACTGGTTGTGGCAATAATTAACTGCGATATGCCCGATAACGATAGTTTTATAAAACTCCAAATTTGTTCCAAGTCGGGCTTTAAGTCATTAATTATAAACTGAATTCGGCTACTACCCTTTAAAAGGATATATAGTTGGAAAAGTACGCCAACTCCGCGCCCAATATTAGTCGCAATAGCAGCGCCCTCAATGCCCAATTCAGGGAATGGTCCATATCCCATAATCAGTATTGGGTCAAGCACAATATTTATGGAGTTCGATACCAGTAAAACTCTTAAAGATATGGCTGCATCGCCTGCGCCGCGGAATATTCCATTGAAAAGGAACAGGAACATAATTGTTGCGTTACCTCCAAGCATCCATTTGGTATAACCTCCATACTTCTCAATTGACGTTTGGCTTGCTCCCATCAAGCGTAATAGTTCATCGCTAAATAGAAGTCCAATTAATGATATTACTACTGATACAAAAGTTGCTACAAGTATTGATTGAAAAGCAGCATTTGCCGCTTTACGGGATTCTTTCTCGCCAATTCTACGCGAGACTATTGCCGTTGCCGATATGGCAAACCCAATACCGAATGCGTAGAGTATGGATAGCATCGATTCGGTAAGGCCAACAATGGATACTGCTTCGTGGCCTAACTTTGAAACAAAGTAAATGTCGACAATGGTGAAAACCGACTCCATAGCCATTTCAAGAACCATTGGTATGGAGAGTAGGAGTAAGGCTTTGCGTAAATTAATTGCCGTGTAATCGGCGTCGGAACCAGTTATCGATTCCGAAATATCTCTTAAAAACGATTTGATTTTATTCTGATATATTTTGATACTATTACGATTCATAACGTCTTCGTTTTCGATGTTTAACATATTGATTTTCGATTTGTTTTATTGATGTTTTTGCAAAAAGTGTTTGCACGCCAAACACGACAATTGACATTGAATCAAAAGTATTCATAGCGAATCCTCCAAGAATTAAGTTGTTAGTAAAATTGATTTGATTGTAAAAAAAACTGAAAAAGAGAAATTGCCGATGAATGCTTTAGGAGAATGCTATAGCCACTGTGGTAAATCGATCGACAATTATAAGTTTCATCTGAGTAGATTTAATTATGCTAAGATACGAATTTTTCGTAATAGTAAACAAATTCCTATTACGATTAATAAATCGATGATTAAGACTTTTCTTTTCTCTTGTATATATAATATCCTAAGGCAGATGTCAGTAAAAAAGCAATAATTATATATATCCACCAGTTAGGCGATTTTGCATCTGCTGGTTGGATTATATTGTTATAAAGGTCGAATTTTTGTTCATCAGAGAGTTTAAGGTAGTTATTTATCGTAGCTTTGGCTAATAATCTAAGAAGTTCAGGAAGGTATTCGTTGTATTTATCAGGATATGTCTTTTTAAATTTTTGAATTAACTCTTCAAAAGATTGAATTTTTGGATTATTCACTAATACCTCTGCAAGAAGACGACTTAGTTCTGGTGAAGCCGAATTAACAATTTGATTGTAGACATAATATAGGCTATTGCCAGCATTTCTATTTGATATGTTTTTTGAACGCTTGCTTGAAGCATTAGAATGAGTTCCGAGTTTGTCAGATAAAGCAGCCAAGGAAAGTAGTATGGCATCTTTTTCCTCAACACTCTCAAATGCTTGTGTAAATTCAATAATCTTTTCGTTAAGGCCTAGTTCCTCAAAAATCCATTCTCTTTTAAGCACTTTTGTGAGTAATGGTTGAGAACCACTTGGCGAAAGTATTAGAAGAATTTCAGACAACTTATTATAGTCGAAAGATGCTTTGTTGTCAATGTTTTGTAGATAGGTTGATTTTTGTGTATCAGAAATATTTGTTATACTTACCTTATTGTTATTGGTATCGCTAAACTGTTTTAGTAAATTAATTCGTTCCTGAATAGGTTCATTCATTAAAGTGTCATCAATTTTTTGTTGACTAATTAACGATGTTGGAAGTTCACTCTTTTTGACTTGTTCCGCTTTAACAAGAGTTTTTTCAGCGAATTTTGGCTTTTCCTTTATGTCGAAACTTCTACCTTCAAAGAAAAGTTTATAGCGTTTATTTGGGTCAATTTTAAGAGGAATATCGGAGTAACTTATATCCATCAGAGCAACTCCACTGGAATTTATTGTGTCAACAACAATGCGCTTGTAATTATTGTCGGTTGTTCGTTCTGCAAAGGAGGTTGAAGAAACAATGTTCTTCATAAATTTAGGAATGAATAGTTCAAGTTGACAGATGTCCTGCTCTCCAAAACCATCGTTGTCGAATATAGATACTAAACCTTGAGAGCCATTGCCAATTGGGAAGTAAAATAAATTATCGTCAGTTGTATTTATAGGATAACCCAAATTTATAGGAGTGGTCCATTCTCCTTTTGAGTTTAGTTGAGTAATAAAAATATCATATCCCCCAATATTGTTATGGCCTTCGGAACTGAAGTAAAGCATTGTTCCGTCGGTTGATAGGAAAGGAGTATTCTCATTCAAACTTGTATTGATGCTAGGACCTAGATTTCTGGGTACTCCCCAATCATCAGCAGTGGTTCTTTCACTGATATAAATATCAAGGTCGCCATAACCACCTTTTCTATTGCTTGTAAAGTAAAGATACTTGCCATCGGAACTAATACTGGCATGAGTTTCGTATGATTCTGAGTTGATGTTTTTGTTGAGTTTAACCATAGGAGTCCATTTACCATTTTTTAAACGGCTAACATAGATGTTGCCATCGTGGTTATCGTCCTTAAATAGGTAAAGTTCTGCTCCATCGAAGGATAGCGATAGTGTGGAGCAGTTTCCATCAACTTGCAGGTCAAGGGTGATATTCTTTGGTGTGCTCCAATCGCCATTACTGGTTTGGTTTGAGATAAATACAGCTTGGTAAAAGCGGCGCTTAGTAGTAAAAGCCATTGTTTTTCCATCGCCCGATAGTACCGCGTTGAAATTCGAAAATCTATCGTTAATGCTTTCGCCAAGGTTAACTTGGAGAAAGTTTACGGGGTTTCTTTGTAGTACAGTAGAGTTTTTTGCAGCATTTACTTGATGAGTCAGGTAATCGAAATTCCATTGCCCTTTGCCATTTGTAAGTTCTGCAAACCTTTTATACTGAGTCAGTGCATTTTCAATTTGATTATCAACAAAGTATGCATTGCCAAGGTAAAATATTGCATCTACAGGAGCTTTTGTTTCCAGTATTGACTCTTCACGGTAGTTCTTGGTGGTATTTTGTGTTGCTTTTTTTAGATATTGTATTGATTTTTCTTTGCTTCCAGGAATATTTAAGTAGCAGAATCCTATTTTGTAGTTTAGGTTGGCATTGTCGGGTTGATTACGGTATACTTGGAGAAATAATGCCAAGGCTTCTTCGTAATCCTCAAAGTAGAAGTATGAGTTTGCATCTTTGTAGGTTTCCTCCAACTCCAATTTTGTTTGGGCATTCAAATTTATGGCTGCCAAACAAATTATAACAAAGGAGTATTTTATTAAATTCATAAGGAAACTTATTGCTACTTATTTTCGGAAAAATCAATTTTTACGTAAAATATATCGTCATCACCTTCAGTAGTCGATTTGGATAAATACCCTTGATTTCCGTTCCCAATTGGGAATAAAAAGGTGTCGTCGTCGGGTGTGTTCAGAGGATAACCTAAGTTGATAGGTGCACTCCATGAAGAACCTTCTTTGTTTGAATACTGCAGGTCAAAACCTCCCATAGTTTTATGTCCTTTTGAACTGAAAAACAGTTTATTGCTATTTTCGGTAACAAAAGGTGCAACTTCGTCGAAAGGAGTATTTATATTCTTCCCAAGATTTACAGGGTTAGTCCATTCACCCAAGGCGGTTTTTGTTGACATATAGATATCGAAGCCGCCAAAGCCTCCTTCACGGTTACTGCTAAAATAAAGTGTGTCGCCATTGGCGGACAACGAACCAAAGTTTTCCCAACTCTTAGAGTTGATTTCTTTTGGAAATTTGGTTATGGGATTCCATTTATTCTTGGATTTATCGAATGTACTATAGTATAAGTTAGATGCGTCGTTATCGTTACGCGACAGGATAAGTATTGAGCCATTGGACGATAGACCTACGGTTTGGATTACTCCGTCGGCGTATAGTTGTGAGTTAATGTTGAGTGGATTGCCCCAAAAACCTGTATCTTTTTGGCTTATTAGGATTGCATTGTAAAAACGCTGCACTGACGTGTAGATAAGGATATTACCAGTACTGTCGGTTAGTGGATTCTTTTCGGGGAATCGGGTTTTAATGTTTCTTCCAATAGCTTGAATTATATGATTCTTAGGATTTGCAAGCATTTGCTGTGCAAAGCCTACCGACTCAATCTCCTTTCCAACAATGCGGAGCTCATTCATCTCATCGGTTTTAAGCATTCCTTTGTAAGTGTTGAATGCTTGTAGCGATTTTTCATAATCGCCACTTAGTCTTAATGCCCTGCCGTAATAAAGGTAAGCCTCTCGGGGAGCTTTTGTTTCGGTAAAATATCCCTCCTGATAATTATTCGTAATGTTTTCTAGTGCTTTTTCAAAATAACCCAACGATTTATTTTTTTCATTTGGGATATTCAAGTAGCAAAGTCCAATTCGATATGCAAGATTATGATTAGCAGGAAAGGCCTTGTAAATTTCTTGATAAAGCGGAAGCGCATCCCGATATTCCTCATAAAGAAGGTAGTATTCTGCATCAACAAAAGCTCTTTTGAAGTAAGAACTTTTTTGACCAAATACGCCAGTAAAAGAAAAAAACAATATAAATA
>CAZTVB010000144.1:5872-6792 GCA_964616315.1 uncultured Rikenellaceae bacterium | reverse complement strand
GAGAAAGGCATCACTATTCTACCCAAACATATTGCCATTATGGCTGCCTTGGGATGCCATAAACCTACAGTGGCTGTCAAGCCAATTGTGTCGATACTTCCAACTGGCGACGAATTGGTTGAGCCCAACATAAAGCCAACTGGCAGTCAAATCCGCAATAGTAATGGGCATCAACTCATATCGCAGGTAATAAATTGCGGGGCTGAACCATTATACAATGGAATTGTTGGCGATACAAAAGAAGCAACCTACAAGGCAATATCCGAAGCCCTCGAAAAGTCCGATGTGATTATTCTTACAGGAGGTGTATCGATGGGCGATTTCGACTTTGTCCCTGAAATCATGGAAAGACTAGGAATCCAAATCCATTTCGATAGCGTTTCAGTTCAACCCGGCAAGCCAACTACATTTGGGACTAAAGGCAATAAGTTGATTTTTGGATTGCCCGGCAATCCAGTTTCGTCGTTTATTCAATTCGAACTTCTGGTTAAACCGGCTTTACTAAAGATGATGGGTATTTCCAATCTAAATCCTCATCAGATTAAAGCCTCAATGGGAGTGGAATATCGGCGAAAACGTGCAGAACGACTTGCCCTAGTGCCGGTTTTTATATCTGAACAAAACGAAGTTTTCCCTGTTGAATTCCATGGCTCTGCTCATATTTTCGCGCTTGCTAAGGCAAATGGAATTATAGCAGTACCAATTGGCGTTGAAAGAATTGATAAAGGAGATTTAGTGAATGTTCGACCAATATAACAGACGAGTTAACTACCTACGCATTTCGGTTACCGACCGCTGCAACCTTCGCTGCACCTACTGCATGCCCGAAGATGGAGTGCGTTTAATGGAGCATTCCGACATTCTCTCGTTTGAAGAAATTATCAACTTTGTAAATGTTGCAATTAGGTTCGGAGTTGATA
>CAZTVB010000144.1:0-5862 GCA_964616315.1 uncultured Rikenellaceae bacterium | reverse complement strand
TTGATAAGGTTCGCATTACAGGAGGCGAGCCTCTTGTGCGAAAAGGAGTGGTAAACTTAATTGAATCGCTTGCAAATATCCCTGAGATAAAAGACCTAAGTATGACTACCAATGGGATTTTACTCAAACAATTTGCAAAACCGCTTAAGGACGCAGGATTGCAAAGGATAAATGTAAGTCTCGACACTATAGATGCTGATAAATATAAACAGATAACCAGAGTTGGCAATATAACCGATGTAATTGAAGGACTTTTACTGGCAAAGGAACTAGGTTTTAGCCCTATTAAGTTGAACTGTGTTGTTGATAAAAACTCATCGGAACCCGACGCACTTGCCGTAAAGGAATTTGCATACAAGAATGGTTTTTCTGTTCGGTTTATTCCAAAAATGGACTTAGAAAATGGTACATTCGGAATTGTTGAGGGTGGCGAAGGCGGTAATTGCATTATCTGCAACAGGCTTCGTCTTACAGCTGATGGCATTGTCAAACCATGCCTTTTCAACAATTTAGGCTATAAAGTTAGGGAACTTGGCTTTGAACAAGCACTAAAATTAGCATTAGCGAATAAGCCTGAGTGCGGTACAACAAATCAGAATGGTGAATTCTACAATATTGGAGGGTAAGAAATGACACTTTCGCATATCGATAAGAACGGAAAAGCCAATATGGTTGATGTTGGCGACAAGCCAAATCAAATTAGGGAGGCACATGCAAAAGGTTTTATCAAGCTTTCTGCGGAAACCATCAGGTTAATTTCCGAAAACCAAATGAAAAAAGGCGATGTGCTTACTGTTGCAGAGATTGCTGGAATTCAGGCTGCAAAGCGTACTCCAGAATTAATTCCGCTGTGCCATACACTTATGCTCACAAAGGTTGATGTTAAGGCAACAATTACATCCGAGGGTGTTGAAGTAAACAGCTACGTAAAATGTATAGGCCAAACTGGTGTCGAAATGGAGGCCTTAACAGCTGTTTCAACCGCATTGCTTACTGTTTACGATATGTGTAAAGCAGTTGATAAGAATATGGTAATAAGCGATGTTAAACTACTCGAAAAAACTAAAAAAGATTTAGATGTTTGATTTTTCTAAATCCTGACCTCAACTAAAATTCACCTCTAAAACCCAATAGCCGTGAACATAAAAATTAAAGTTATATCAGTAAATATCTCCGAGAAAAAAGGAACTGTAAAGCATCCTGTTGAGTATATCGAACTAAACCCACTAGGTGTAAAAGGCGATGCCCATTCGGGCACTTGGCACAGACAAGTTAGCATGCTTGGCACCGAAAGCATCGATAAATTCACTGCGGCAAGCAACCTTAAAGTTAAGTATGGCGATTTTGCTGAGAATATCACCACACAAGGTTTAGAACTTTACAAAACCAAGCCAGGCGATAAGTTCATAGGAAGCGGAATAGAATTGGAAGTAACCCAAATTGGCAAATCGTGTCACGGAGATGGGTGTGCTATTTACCGCCAGGTAGGAAACTGTGTAATGCCTAAGGAAGGCATCTTTGTTCGTGTTCTAAAAGGAGGGAAACTAAAGGATGGCGATGAGTTGGAGTTCATCCCTAAAATTTACAAAATAAAGGTTATAACATTAAGCGACAGAGCCAGCAAGGGCGAGTATGAAGATTTAAGCGGCCCTGAGATTGCAAAACTAGTTGCCGAGTTCTTTGATGGGCTAAATTGGCAACATACAATCGATAAGGTTATTATACCTGATGATGCAGATACGCTAAAACAGCATCTAACAAGCGCAAAAAAAGCTAATTACGATATCGTTATTACAACTGGTGGCACAGGTATTGGCGCAAGAGATATTACTCCCGAGGTTGTTAAGCACATGCTCGACAAGGAAATTCCAGGTATTATGGAAATGATTCGCCTTAAGTATGGTGCCGAAAAACCTAATGCTTTATTGAGCCGAGGAGTTGCTGGACTAATGGGAAAAACTTTTGTTTACACACTTCCAGGAAGCGTTAAGGCTGTTCGAGAATATATGGCTGAAATAGTAAAAACTCAAAAGCACCTGTTTTTAATGCTTATGGGAATTGATAGCCATTAAGTCACAGAAACAGAATCATACTAAAAAAGAGGAGCACAACACTCCTCTTTTCTTTTTATATATTTCCTAAAGGAATTACTCTACACCTAAAACTTCCTTGAATGCTTGTTTAAACGACTCTTTAGGAAGTGCACCCATTGCCATTTGTGGTTGGTCGTTCATTGGAATAAACAGCAACGAAGGAATGCTACGAATTCCAAATACCGATGCAAGTTCCTGCTCAGCCTCAGTATCTACCTTGTAGATGTTCAATTTACCGTCATACTCCTTCGATAATTCCTCTAAAATCGGAGCAACCATTTTGCATGGTCCACACCAATCGGCATAGAAATCGATAATTGCAGGCTTATCGCCTTCAAATTTCCAATCCTTGTTGTTTTCGAAATCAAAAACCTTTGTCTTAAAGGTCTCTAATGTTAAGTGCTCAATCATAGTTATATTGTTTTTTAGTTTTCAAATTAAAATATATAGATATTTCGATGCAAATGTAATAACAAAACAAATACATACTTATTTTGTTCACATATTTATATATTGATATTTGTCATTATGTGTTGGAGTTATTGATTTTCCATATAATGGAAGATCATAATACTTAATATTTGTTATCATCAACACTAATACTATGACAAAAGTTCAATAAATGCTACCTTTGTCCCAATAACAACAAACGGTATAAGGCAATAAGTATTATTCCAAATATTGAAATCAGATTTGAAAGAGCATATAAATCACAAGGTATTCAGCATAGTTAAATCGGTTGCCGATGCAGAGAATGTAAAAGCATTTGTAATTGGCGGCTATGTGCGCGATATATTCCTTAAAAGAAACTCAAAGGATATAGACATAGTTGTTGTTGGAAGCGGTATTGATTTTGCAAAATCAGTTTCCAAGGAGATTAAGGGCGCCAAAGTTTCCTATTTTAAAAATTTCGGAACAGCTCAACTAAAGTACAACGACTTAGAGGTTGAATTTGTGGGTGCTCGCAAGGAATCGTACCGGTTGGATTCCCGAAAACCAATTGTTGAAAACGGAACACTGGAGGACGATTTACTTCGTAGAGATTTTACAATAAACGCAATGGCCATAAGTTTAAACGTAGAAACCTATGGCGACTTAATTGACCCATTCAATGGCATAAAAGATTTAGAGGATAGGCTTATCAGAACACCTCTTGACCCAGACATTACATTCTCCGACGACCCCCTCAGAATGATTCGGGCAATACGTTTTGCCACTCAACTGAATTTCGATATTGAGCCAAAAACATTTGCATCGATAAAAAAAATTAAGGATAGAATCAGCATTGTTTCCATGGAGCGAATTATTGACGAGGTCAATAAAATGATGCTTGCACCAAAACCCTCAACGGGTTTTCTATTACTGAACGAAACGGGCCTACTCGATATTCTTTTCCCAGAAGTTGCCAAATTAAAAGGAGTTGACACAAAGAATGGCATCAGCCATAAGGATAACTTCTACCACACATTACAGGTACTAGATAACCTAGCAAAAACCTCAAACGATTTATGGCTACGTTGGTCTGCCCTACTCCACGACATTGCAAAGCCTGCAACTAAAAAATTCATTGGCGGTCAGGGATGGACATTTCACGGCCATGAGTTTCTAGGAGCCAAAATGATCCCGAATATTTTCAGGCGACTAAAACTTCCGCTCAACGAAAAAATGAAGTTTGTGCAAAAAATGGTACTACTTCATTTACGACCAATAGTCCTATCCCAAGAGGAAGTTACGGACTCTGCCGTTCGACGATTGCTTTTTGACGCAAGCGACGATATTGATGATTTGATGAATCTTTGCGAAGCAGATATCACCTCAAAAAATGATAATACTGTACGCAAACATCTTGCAAACTTCAAAATAGTTCGTGAAAAACTAAAGGAGATTGAGGAAAAAGATGCTGTTCGTAATTTTCAACCGCCAATTACTGGCGAGATAATTATGGAAACCTATGGCATTGGGCCAGGGAGAGAAATTGGTATTATAAAAACAGTCATCAAAGATGCTATACTTGATGGCATTATTCGAAACGATTACCAAGAGGCATACCAACTGATGGAGAAAAAAGCTGAAGAGTTGGGATTGAAAAAGGTGAAAGGGAACTAATATTTTAAACGAACATCCAATTCATCGCCCAAAACAATATAGCATTCCCTATCGCAGGAACTACGGTCTTTTTTTGTTCTCAGTTCATTACCATCAACCGCAAAAATTGTACGAGCACCTTTTGTGTACTCTGCTTTAACGCTGTAGTATTCATCGGTATCTAGCGACCAAACAACCTCCGAAGTATATGAAGTATCAATAGCAATGGTATCGCCTGAATCATAAGTTCCAGAATAAAGAATATACCTCACATATGGGTTCTCGTCATTAATTGTGAATTTAATTGTCAAATCAGCCACCTCAGGGTTCTCATCATAACACTCATCACAATCAACAAATAGAACTTCCATATCCTCACATCCAAATGGGATTAAAAGGAACAGACTAACAAACAATATTTTAAAGACACTTCTAATCAACATAATCGATATATGTCTTAGAGTAACGAGGTTTACTTACAGGAAAATAGAAGTTAATGGAAACCCCAATCCTATGCTGTGAAGCATCGGGGGTTCTTAGCGCAATGTACTCCCACCCAGCAAAGACCTTTGTTGTTTGGCTACCCCAATAAAATCCAACATTAACTCCTGGATGAATAGATGTATTTGGATCATTTTCAGTACCCCTAAAATTTCGAAATATAAGGTCCACACTTCCACCATAATAAATGCCTAAATTATTTTTCCTAAATGTTCTAACTGGCGTTAATTTGTTTACTCTTAACTCTAACACCTGTCGCTTCTCTCTGAATTGGTAAATATCCATATCTCTATACTCCAATGTAGCTACTGGTCTTGGCCTATACCAATACCCCAAACTAACATTTAGCTTTGAAACTTGCTCAGTTATTCCAATGTTAAATCCCCACAAGAATTCATGTTTACTAAAAATTATACCAGTGTTAACAAACACATCACCGAAAGATGGTTTTACTTTCGTTTTTAGTCCTAAAGAATCTAGTTTATACCTCAAATACTGAAAATCAGTTTCAGCCGCTATTTGGTAGTATGATTTAGCAAGGCTTTGTTCATCAGCACCCAAATTAACTAGAAAGCCAATTGCATCTACAGCATTTGCTTTTATAGCATAAACCAAAGCATTTGCACCATTATTATCTACAAGATCAATATTTGCACCATAATCGTAAAGTAATCCTATAAAAGCAGTATCATTAAACTGTGCAGCTAACATTAATGGCGAAACTCCTTTCTGATTGACTAGATTAGGATTCGCTTTATTTTCAAGCAAAACCTTACCCGACATTAAAGTACCATTATAGGCAGATAGCATTAAAGGCGTATTATCATCTTTGTCAACAACATCAACATTAGCACCATAGTATAAAAGCACATCAGTCATATAGGGCATACCATACCACGCTGAATAGTGTAATGGAGCTAACCCCGAATTATTCTGAACGTTTACATCCGCATTATTCTTTAACAACAATTCTGCAATACTATCGTTACCGACTCTTAAGGCAGCATGCAAAGAGGTATTCCCATCTAAAGGTTTTTTATTCAAATTAACATTCTGATTCAAAAGTAACTCAACTAATTCATATGATCCACTTTGAACGGCATACATTAAAGGCGTTATGCCATATTCGTTGGAAACATCTGGATCAGCACCAAATTCTAAAAGTTTGCTTACAGCTTCAGTA
>CAZTVB010000143.1:0-6817 GCA_964616315.1 uncultured Rikenellaceae bacterium | reverse complement strand
AGCTAGCAATGTAATGGAACAGGTTACAATTCGAAACAGAAACCTTCCGCCAACAAGTATCGTAAACGTTCAACATAAATAATTAACCATTAATAATTTACACAATGTCAGCAAAAGAAGAAATTTTCAAGAAAGTAAGTGTTGCAATTGAAGTTATCCGTCCATTCCTTCAGAACGATGGTGGCGATATTTCTTTGGTAGAAGTAACCGACGATAATATTGTAAAAGTAAAACTTCATGGTGCATGCGGTAGCTGTCCATACAGCATAATGACTTTGAAGAATGGGGTAGAGCAGGCTATTAAGCGTGACGTTCCAGAAATCAAAGAGGTTGTTGCAATCAACTTGAATATGTAATTTTTAAATACTTTGAAAGTATTAGCTCCTAGGAAACTAGGGGCTTTTTTTATCAACTTAAATAACCTATTTGTGTAACATAATCTCAGATTAATAATAACCCTTGGGATAACCATCAAAAAACAATTTAAAAAACTTGACAAATTATTACATCGCCGTATATTTAAGTAGTTGTATTCCAAAATCCTACGCCTATGAAAAAGATATTTGTATTTGCCCTGATGTTGATAATTTTCAATGCAGGGGCACAGGAAATGGTAACATTGAAATTTGTTCGACCTGCAAAGTTTCAGGGTTCTGCGGCTAAAATAAAAATACAAATTCAGGGGAATGAGTATGTAATAAAAAATGGAGGAGAAATATCAATAAATGTGCCGTTGGAGTACTACAAAACAACCCGTATCGATTGCCGTTACAGCCTTAGCCAGCCTGCGTCAATCTTTTTTCGCCCCAAACCCAATCAGGCATACGAGTTTGAGGTCGGATTTCAGTTTAAAGGAATATTCATTAAACTTATTAGCGGTGAGGAGGCTAAATCTGATGAGATTGCAGCATCTCAAGATAGCGTTTTAGTTGATGGAAAGTGGCAAAAACAAACCATAGTTGGAAAAGATAATTTAGCCATAGGCTTTACTGCAGAAAAGGTAGGCGAGTCAGAAGCCATTAGGCAAGAATGGTTGGCCCGTGGTGGAACTATTATGTATACCTCGTATATGGCAACCGGGTTATACTTTAGGTTGGATTTAAAGGATTACGGCAAAATGGATGGTTATGGCGGTGGTGGCTCTGCAGCCATGAACTGGATTAACCTGAAAATTCCAGAATACAAAACTGGGCTATCAACTTGGAATACCTATAACTATGGTTGGGGATACGATATGATGATTTATGCTTTCAAATATAAAATGTCAACAACAATGCCCCCTATTACAACAAGTATGGATGTAAATTCCGCCACATTAACTATGCTCATAAACCTAAACCTGGGTTGGACAATTGGTTTAGGCAAGTTTGTTGATAAAGGAAATTGGAAGGGTGCGGCATTGACTCTGAAATACAGACCGTCGCTCAATTTGAATTACACCTCAACTTCTGCTGTAATAAAAGTAACGGGTTTTCCCGATAACGCCACTTACGATACAGATACTCAGGCACAATTTAATGCCGGAGGGTTTGGATTCGATATAGATTTTACAAGTTACAGTGCAACAATGAACAAATTAGCACCTAAGCCTAAAGCCAAGGTGTCGTTCTTTATGTTACCTCCTATTGGCGATAACCCCCTGTTTATCTCGCTCAGCTTGGGTGTTTCGATGTATTCACGATAGTTTTGTAGCATAGCAACCCGGAATCCGGACGGCTGTCCGGATTTTTTATTGCTCAAACTATCAGTATTAATTATTTAGGTTAATTTTGAAAATGCAAATTTAAGGATGACTGAGGTATTAGAGAAAAAGCATGGTTCGTGGATAAAGCCAAAAGTAGTTTTTGGTTTTGCAATCCTTTTGGGATTCTCAATTACCTCCCTTATTATCACCTACAAGGGATTCATAGACTTAAACTTAACCCGTCAAGGGTTGAGTGAACCCGGACAGAAACTAGTGCTAATAAATGCAATTATTACAGAGATATATGGCGAGGAAACAGATATCCGAACCTATGTGCTTACTAATAACCCAGCATATTTAGAGCATTACACATCTAAACAAAAGAAAATTAATACAGCGCTAAAATCGCTGGAGCGATTAACCAGCAATAATCCTGAACAAAAGAAAAAAGTTGCACAAATAACTAAATTACTTAAAAGTAAACGGGAAATTGTTGATGAACTTATTCAAATTCGGCAGGACGAAAATACTGAGCGTTTTTACGATGAAGCCCTAAGACAAATATCTTCTGCCGAAAAGTCGTTTCAAAAAACAAAGGCCATACGCAAGGTTACTACTGTAACAACCTCGGAGCGCGATACCCTCTTAGCTCAGAAGAAGATAGAAAAAGGGATTATAGGTAAAATTAAAAAATTTTTCGTTGGTTCTGAGGAGGTTGACTCCGTTGCCACAAAAATAAAAGTCGAAACAAGGCAGGATACAATCCCTATTGCTCCAAGTATAACCGATTCTATTATTAACAATCTTGTAAATGTTCTAAGCAGAATTAGGGTTGAACAACGTGAATACAGAATTAGCCTCAGTGCAAAAGAACTGGAACTGCTAGATAAGGATCGAAATGTTATGGAGAAAATCCGCTCGGTTATTGGATTGTTGGAGAAGGACGAACTCACCGCATCGTTAACCCAATCTATGGAAGTTCAGCAGGTAGTTAATAAATCAATAATTAAAGTCCTTGCGCTTGGAGCTATTACGTTTATACTGCTTTTACTGCTTTTGGCTATAATTTTTAGGGATATATCCAGAAGCAATCAGTATAGGCATCAGCTATTCGAGTCTAAGCAATATGCTGAGCGACTACTTCGGGTTAAAGAGCAGTTCCTTGCCAATATGAGCCACGAGATACGAACACCATTAAGTGCCATAATCGGAATTGCACGCCAATTAAAAAAGACTGATTTAGTTGATAAGCAAAAAAACTACGTTGACACGCTTTCCTCTTCGGCCGACCATCTGCTGTCGGTTATTAACGATATCTTAGATTACTCCAAGTTGGAGTCGGGTCAACTTAGGCTCGACAATATTCGTTTTGAACCAAGAGCTTTGCTAAATGATGTTGTGGAATTTTTCACCCCAAAAGCCGCCGAAAAAGGATTGAATTTGCTTTCAAATGTGGACCCACAAATACCTCATGAACTATGGGGCGATACATTTAGGCTACGGCAAATTATTATGAATCTGTTGAGTAATGCCATTAAATTTACTGACAGCGGAAGTGTAATTGTAAGTATTTTCTTAGGAAAACAAACCGAGGAATTCGCAAAATTGGCCATTACTGTTGTCGATACAGGTGTTGGAATCCCAGAAAATCAGCAGGCATTAATATTTGAAGAATTTACTCAAGCCGACAGTTCTATTGTTCGCAAATATGGAGGTACAGGACTTGGGTTAACCATAGTAAAAAAACTCACCGAATTACAGGGCGGAGAGGTTACTTTGCAGAGTAGCCCTCAGGAAGGCACTACTGTTAAAGTAATTATTCCTTACAGATTACAAGGTGTTGCAGAGCATAAGCCAACATTGGTTGACTATTGTATTCCTGAAAATACAAGAATACTTATAATTGATGACGATGAAGTAAATAGGCTTATCGTTGTTGAAATGGCTAAAAGTCTAGGGCTGACTGTAGATTCCATCCCCAGTGCTGAGAATTTGAAGGAAAACCTTCAGTTAACTAGCTATAGTGCAATTTTAACAGATATTCAGATGCCGGGAATAAGTGGTTACGATGTTGTTAAATTGGTTGAGAGTTTAAACATTGTTACACCAATTATTGCATTAACAGCAAATAATATGGTTGATAATCCTGAGCATTTTACCTCAAGAGGATTCTCTGGATATTTAATAAAACCATTTATTGAGGATGACCTTTTCAATGTTCTTGCGCCATTAGTTGGCTCAGAAAAACGAATAAAAACCAAAGAGTTTGCATCAAAAACTATAAAAAAGACCACAGAGCAACTCGACCTCTCTGACGTATACCGTTTTGCAGGTGGCGACACCGAATCGCTCCGACTAATTCTAACATCGTTTCTTGATAATACTTTTAAGAACATAGATGATTTAAACAGATTTGTTAAGGCAAAGGATATTGAGAAAGCATCGGCAGTAGCCCATAAGATGAAATCGGCATTCAACCAGTTTAAAATATATCATATTGCAGGGTTGCTTCAGAAAATAGAAGGGTTAGAACCCACAAAGCAAAGAGCAGCCAGTGCTTACACGGAAGAACTTAATAAACAGATTAAGCCAATACTTAAAGAGATTCAGAACAGAATACAGTCTCTCTAGAAATTCTCTATTATATTTAGTAATTTGCACAAGAGAAAATATATGATGAATATGATAATAGTAGTTAAAAACAATAGAAAAACAAATCTTTAAAATGAAAAAACTATCAAGTTTGTTGGTGGCATTAGTTGTTGCATCGATAATTTATGCCCAAACCCCAATCGGGTTTAGTTATCAAGCCGTGCTTAGGAATACTAGCGGACAGGTTTTAAGTAATCAGGCGGCACAGTTAAGGGTATCTCTAATAAGTAGCAATGGACTAACCACGCATTACCAAGAGGTACACAACGTAACTTCTACCGCTCAGGGTTTAATCAATGTGATAATCGGAGAAGGAGTCGATAAAGTTGGATTGCTTGCTGATGTCCCTTGGGGGAAGGATCAGATAAATATGAAGACGGAAATAAAGGTTGGTACTGCAGCAACCTATAGTGAGCTAGGTATGCAACCTTTGCAGGCTGTTCCTTATGCACTATATGCCAACAACACAAAGGAAGTCAATAGTTCTCCAACTGCTGGCGAAGAAGATCCTATATTCGTAGTGAGAAACAAATTGGGTCAGATAGTTTTTGCTGTTTATCAGGAAGGTGTTAGAGTTTATGTTGATAATGGTTCAACTACGTCAAAGGGCTTGAAGGGAGGATTTGCTGTAGGTGGTTTAAGTGGAACAAAAGAGTCGGCAGAGTACTTTAGGATAACTCCCGATAGCGCAAGAATCTACATAAACGACAAAACCACTAAAGGCGCCAAGGGTGGATTTGCAATAGGGGGATTAAGTGGAACCAAACTTGCATCGGAGTACCTCAGCATTACTCCCGATAGTACTAGAATTTATGTAAACGATCAGGTAAAAGGAGCAAAAGGGGGATTTGCAATTGGCGGCTTAAGTGGTACTAAAGGAAGTAACCATTTTTTTGATGTATCAACCGATGCTACTGGAATAATTAACCCCAGCCAAAAGAGGGTTCTGTGGTATCCTATTAAAAATGCTTTTTTGGCTGGTAGAGTATTAATAGAGAATCCTGATAGTGTTGGTGAAAATTCTTTTGCCTCAGGTTACGAATCTAAAGCAAAGGGGGTTTATTCGCAGGCAATGGGGTATATGAGTATAGCTCGAGGTGATTACTCCTCTGCTTTTGGCCGCAATGCTTTGGCTCATGCAAGCAATTCTTTTGCTTTTGGCTGGGGAGCCAAGGCCACAAAGAGCGATTCATATGCATTTGGTACTGGCGCAGAAGCCAATGGATTAGGTAGTTATGCTATTGGTTCGGTTGGTAGGGATACAGTAACTTTTAGCCAAAATACAAGAAAAACTTTAGCTACAGGAGATTATGCATTTGCACTTGGATTAGGTGCGCAAGCAACATCTGGGTCAGCGTTTGCTATAGGTCAAAATGCGACTGCATCTAACGTTGTATCGTTTGCTTTGGGGAGTAACTCTGTTGCTTCGGGTCGTCAATCAACGGCTCTCGGTGCACTTTCGGTAGCGTCTGGAAATTTTTCAACAGCCCTTAGCGCTGGAAATTCTACCGGCTGGTATTCTTCTGCGATGGGTTATTTAACACAAGCAAATGGTAGTTATGCTATATCTATAGGAAGTGGTTATGTTTATTCTGTTAGTGGGATGTCGTTTGATGTATACAGTAGAGCGCAAGGCAGTTACTCCATCGCAATAGGTAATGGACATAATGCAAATGGTGCTTATTCAACTACTTTAGGCTATAGGAATTATACATATGGAGAACAGTCCATGGCCTTGGGTGCAAATTTAATTGCACGCTCCTATGGTAGTGTGGTTGTAGGAGCCTACAACTATGATGATTCAAATTATTCTACATTTAGTTGGGTTGCAGCTGAACCAATATTTGTTGTTGGGAATGGAACGTATGGTAATGGGAAAAATGCTATGACAATATTAAAAAATGGTCGGGTGGGACTGCAATCAATAGTTAACCCCGTGTATGCTTTGGAATTACCTAATAATACTACTAGTGGTGTTGGACGAGGGCGTGCTTTTGCTTGGGATACATATTCCGATGGAAGGGTTAAAACAGATAGAAAGTTAATACCTTATGGAATTAATCAAATAATGAAGTTGAATCCTTTGATCTATTTCCATCATGATTCAGAATTTAACTCAACTGGGTTAATTCTAAAAAATACTGGAAAAAAGAGCGTTGGATTGATTGCCCAAGAACTCTTCGATGTAATTCCAGAAGCGGTTGAAAAACCTTTCAATGAGAATCAGGAACTTTGGAGTGTGTCATATGAAAAACTAGTTCCCGTAATTATTAAGGCAATGCAGGATCAGCAGACCATAATAGATGAGCAACAAAAGGAACTCAACTTGCTGAAAGCTGAACTTGAGGTGATTAAGAAGTTGCTATCAAAATAATAGTATTGTGAGGCTTAGAAAAATCTAAGCCTTTTTTCTTGCCCATTTTAATGGAAAAAATATGGTTTTGAATTGAAAATCTGTTCAGAAGACTTAAATTTATAGAT
>CAZTVB010000142.1:0-6834 GCA_964616315.1 uncultured Rikenellaceae bacterium | reverse complement strand
CCAAATAATTGAATCCTGTCCCATTGAAATGCTACGAAATGCAATTTGCGGCACAAACCCTTTCCTTTTCTGTGTTTTTTCGATGTCAACAATTGCTAAGCCATCATCAGCTGCGATGATAAGTTGGTTTTTGTCAACTTGAAATGAGTTGAGCCTCCCCATCTCGATAGATTTTAAGGGTTTGTCGTTACTCAGGCTATCTGAAAATCGGACGATATTAATACTGTAGTTCATTCCAATGAAAGCCAAAGAATCATTATTGGCATAGGCTGTAATAGCATCGTTGGTTTTATCCTTTGGGAATTCGTTTAGAGCGAATAGTCCTCTCAGTTTATCTTCCTGGACATCACTGCTACCTTGCATCAAAAAGAGTTCGTGGGCACTAATGAACTTTAGCACTCCAATTGAAGAGCCAAACTGGACTTTATCTTTTTGACTGAAAGGCCAAGCCCAATCTTCGTTGAGACCATCTTCAAGTCCAAAATAGTTTGTTTGGCTAAGCAGTTTGTTGTCAGAAAAAATTAGTTGCCAAACACCTTGGGTTTTTGAGCCTATCCAAACTTCCAAATTTCCATTTTTCAGTTTTGAACTAGATATTCCGTATGCATCAGGATTGATGTTTGGGAGTGCCTGAATAATTGAATTAGATGAGGAACTATAAATATAAGTTCCCTTACTACCCGAAACAATTAGCCAATCCTTTTCAGGAATATACTCAAGTGCTGATGTCTGGTTTGCTGATATTTTCTCAACTACTCCATTTTTGTATGTCCACAATCCATTGTCGGCAGCAATCCATAGTCTGGTTGGTGTTTTCTCAATTTCCCAGATGGTGCTTCTGATATTACCTAAGCTTTGAAAGTGTTCAATGCCATCGGGTTTGTAAATAAAAAGGTCGTCGGTGGTGCCTGCAATAAGTGTGTTTCCAAAATAGGCCACAGCCTGAACTTTACCGTATAAACCATGGGTTTGGTTGAAAATTGAAACTGGCAATGAGTGCTGAATTCGGCTAACCCCTTTTTTTGTGGCAACCCAAATGTTTCCCTGTAAATCTTCAATTAGCCCAGTGGTTTCCGATGAAATTAATCCGTTGTTTAGAGTATAATGGTTTACAATGTTTAAATTACTATCCATCACAATAACACCCTCTTTCAGCGTGGCTAAAGCAATTTCATTGTTTTTTATTTTGATCGCATCCTGTAACTCTGCTTTCGATAAAATATCGGCGGTTACTTTTGGAGTATTTGCTTTGGTAAGCCTGTTGTTTTCAAGAATCCATAGCCCAGCCTCGCGGGTTAAAATCAAATTCTTATTGTTCCCAAAAGGAACAACCTGAAATACTCCGAACAGCTTGAAAGCATCGCCACCCTCTACCCGTTTTAGCTCTTGTCCCGATAGGTATTTTAGTCCAAACTCCCTTTCTCTAACGTAAAGTGTATTGTTGGATACAAATGCAAGGTGGAACGATGTTTCTGGACTTATACACTCAATGGTATCGTTCTTGAAAAGAAAGATGTCCTCTTCGGATTGGAAAACAACGGTGCTGTCATAAACCAAAGTTTTCCATATAGTCGTAAAGTTGGTGTGGTATTTTGATATTTTATGGTTTAACGATTGAAATTGGTATTTCCCATATTGGTCAGCCTTTAAAAATCCAAAATCGCCTTGGCATCCAACATAAACTTTTCCATTGAAGTAGTTTAAAGAAGTGACAAATGAACCAACCTTAACAGGAATAAATCGCCATAAAGCCCCATCAAACTGCAAAACCCCGTAGGCAGTTCCAACGTAAATAATACCCCTTTCGTCCTGAGTGATGGACATTGTGTATGATGAATACGCCTGCCCATACTCCCTTGGAGTATAGTTGGTGACGGGTCTGTTATTAAGTTGCGATTGAGCGTTTAGGCTAAAAGCAACAATAATTAGGAGAAGTAGGTGTTTTGCCATTTAATAAGGCTGGGCAAATGATTTAGTTACACTTTTTTAACTCGAAGTTGTTGCTTAGCCATTTTTCCATCTCTTCCTTCTCCATGTAGCCATAAAAGTTGTTCAGGTAATCGTAAACCTCTGAGATAATGGTCTCGTAATTTTTCGATTTAAACTCATCCACAATGGTCTTAACTTCACCTTTAATGTCAGCAGTTTTTACGAATACCGGGCGGAAACTATTTATTAATATGGATTCAGGTGTATTGTTTGAGTTGTTGTAGTAGAATAAAGTAATTTCGGATATCTGTTCGGGGTTTGAGATAGGTTTTCCATCAATTGCAAAAATTTCATCGGGATTGATAATTACTTTATCGCCATTGAACAGAAGTTTCTTGTTGATAGTTTCGTTATTATAAGTGTAGCGAACAAAGAAGTGCTGTTGTTCGTTCATTGGAAAAGTAGAAACATCAACTTTTTGCTCCAATTTATCAATTATTAGCATATTACCGCTAAAAAATCCTTTAAGGTCGGCCAATGTTGTCATGCTTGCAGCTCGGGAACTAACTGTGCTAATTGCTGGGGCAAAAGCTGCCTTTGCGAAAGCTTGGGCTGCATTGGTTTCAGTAAGCACAACGCGTCCGTATTCAGAGTTAATTAACGCAGCTCTTGAGTTGGGTTTAACAAAATCGAAGTTATCGTCGCTTTTAACCTCAACCCCATTCTGAAGGGTAAGCTTAGCTTTTGTAGCCATAATTTCACCGTTTACGGTGATAACTTTATATGGAATTTGTGCCGCTACTAATTGCGCAACAATTATTCCTAACAGGATTGCAGTAAACTTTTTCATAGCCTTTGGTATTTGTGTTACAACTAATTGTTTATGTTCGAAATATACTAATTATTTCAGTTAAAGTCTAGTTTTGTTTATTCCAAAAGTACAAATGCTGCCCAAAAATAGGGGTCATATTTCTCGCGCATTTGCTTTTGAGCCACATTGAATGATTCACGAAGATTCGATGTGTTCAGCAGGTTAGTGTAAAGTAATTTCATGAACTCAGCCGTTTCCGCATCAGGAACTTGCCATAAACTCATAATTAATTTTGATGAACCAGCCATTCGGAATGCTCTCTGTAATCCATAAACACCTTCGCTTCCAGCAATATCCCCTAAGCCCGTTTCGCAGGCCGACATAACAACCAGTTGGTTGTTGCGTAAGTCAACGTTTAAAACCTCAAGTGCAGTGAGCACACCGTCGTCGCCAGTTGATTCTTGGTTTGTTCCCCAGAAATCATTTGCTCGAGCAAATACTAAACCTGAGCGCATAAGCGGATTGCTACTTTGTATGAATACGTTGCTCCCTCTTGTAGCATCGCCACCTCTGAACTGAATTTTACCAACCTCTTTTTCTGCATCCATAATTTCTTTTAGTTTATCGGGGTCGGGGTAAAAGAACCCGTGTGTGGCAATATGCAGTATGCTGCTTTTGGGTGCAAGTGCCTTGAACTCTTCCTCTCTTGCTAATGTATCGGTTAAGCGGGTTACGTTGATGTTTTTCTGCTGGAATAGGTTGCTAATCATTTCGGTTTCCGATAAAGTTCCCTGCAGATATTTCCATGTTGGGCTATCGGTTTGGTTTATGCTATACTTTATTCCTCCAAAAAGTGTTACCTGCGAGAACGATATGGGTTGAGTTTGATTTGTGCCGCCAGCATTGGCTGTCGTACTTACTAATTGTATGTTGTAATCATCTATTAAAAATCTGTCTTTTGATTTTGATATTGCCGAGAACGATACTTTATGAAGAAGTCCAGCGGGCGAGTAGTAAACGGTTTTGTAGCCTTTAATAAACGGCTCCAGTGGCTCCCAAATTAACTTGAAAAGTTCAGTGTTGCTTTCTGCAAGAGTTCCGTAAACATTCTGTACAAATCTGAGGTTATTCCCACCAAGAGTTCCCATTAGCCGTTCGAGTTTCTTTTCTTCGAAAAGTCCTTGGTAAACTGGGTATTCAGAGTTTTTGTCGATAACAAGTGCCGCGTAGTAGGTGCTATCCTTTGTCCGCTTAAAGTGAACAAATTCAATGGCAGCCTCTTTATCTGCAAGTTTATTTCGAATTTCAGTCCAGTCTATTGCACTGGCATTCTGGAATGCACTAAATTCCGATGATGTCATTACCAAGTCTCGCTCTAGGTTGTTTGCATTAGTCTCCATAGCTTGGAGTTGGCTGCTACGCTTGTTTGCTGGTAAAGCATATTGCTGAGCTATTGCTTGCTTTAGGGATGTCCACTGGTCGTATTTGCCAATGATTTCGGGATTTTTGCTGGACAGAATTACATTGCGCATTGCCGTGCTCGATTTTAGCAGCAATCCTTTGTTTCTTAGAACTGAGTTGTAAAGTTCAATGTTGATTTTAGGATTTGACATTTGACGGCTATATGCGAATGCGTAAAAACGGTCATAATCGTCGGCAACTGTTTTGAAGAATAGTTCCTTTTCGTTTTCGGATAGTACCGAGAAGTTTGCGTTTATTTCCTGTTGGTTTATCTCAATTATCTTTTTGTAATTCTGTTCTGCCGAATCTAGCTGCGCAGTTAGCTCATAAGCCCATGCCAGTTGTCTGTATGCCTCTTTTAGCGGTTGCTTAAGGTCTATTGATTTGGCAATCTCAAGGTTTTTCTTTGAATAATCAATTGAAGCACTGAGTTCATTTTGCTCAAGTTTAAGGGCGGCAAGGTTGCCGTAGGCAAATGCTTCGCTTTGCTTGTCGTTTATTGCTTGGGAAATTGCCAGCGATTTTAGGAACTGTTCTTCGGCTTCAGCATTCCTTTTTAAACGCTTGTAAACATTGCCAAGATTCACAAGGCTGGCTGCCAAGCCTTTTTGATCGTTGCTTTGTGCCTTAATGGCAATTGATTTTTCGTAGTTCTGTATGGCCTCGTCAAATTTTCCTTCCTGTTCCAGTATTATACCTAAGTTGTTGTAGCCGTAGGCAACTCTTTCGGAGTTTCCATTTTTTAGGTTGATGTCCAATGCGCTTTGGTACGATTCTTTGGCTTTGGCATTATCGCCTAAAAGTCTGTAAACAACGCCAATGTTGTTTAGTATTGCTGCGGAAACTTCGGTTTTCGATTGCTTGCTAGAGATATCTAGAGCCTGCTGATAAAACTTAATGGATTGTGGGAGATTACCGGTTGTTTCGTATATGCTTCCCATTGTATTTAAGCATTCAATAACCTTGGCATCGTTGTTTTGCAATTGCCATATGCTGAGCGCTTTTTGGTAGTTCTCGGTAGCGGCAGCAAATTGGAGTTGTAGCCTGAATGTCTCCGCAAATGCTTGGTATGCTGTGGCAATTATCGGTTGTGGTAAATTGTTTTCTTGAATTAGAACTGCGTTTACAAACTCACTTGCTCTACCGTATTGCCCCTGCAACGTGAAAGATTTTGCTATGGCAATGTTGGTTGTGGCAACACCTATAGTGTCGGCAATGCTTTCGTAGATTTTTAATGCCTCAAGGTAATTTCCTCTGGATTTTTCGAACTGCAACGACCTGTCATTTAACTTTCCGCTCTTTATGTGGGCCTCGGCAAGTTCCTGAGGATTGCTTTGCTGCCTAACAATCGATATATACTTATCGAACTGCATTGCCGATTCATTAAAATTCCCTATGCTTAAGTTGATATTACTTAAGTTTAGCAATGCGTCAAGCATAATTGGAGTTAATGAATTTGCCTCGGCAATTGTCAAAGTATTTTGCCAAAATTCAACTGCCTTTGTGTAACTGCCTTGCTCGGTGTAAAGCATAGCGAGGTTGTTTAGGGCGGTTAGTTTGTTCCTCTCGTCGCCTGTTTGCGTTGAGTATTCAAGTAACTTTGTGTAAGCTTCGTTGGCTTTCACCAAATCGCCCGATTTGAAACTTGAATTTCCTAGCCCCGATATTACTATGCTGTATTTTTCTTTGTTTAGTTGTTCCGATATTGTTAATGCATCTGCCCAATGTTTTTTTGCGCTTTCAAAATCTTCACTCCGTTGGTAAAGCGATGCAATGTTGATATGAGCCTGAAGTAGTTCCGAGGGTTGTTGGTTTTGCTTGTTGAAGTTCAATTGTTCTGAAAAGTACTCGGCGGCTTTGCTAAAGTTGCCTGCTTGGGCATTTAACGCGCCAAGGTTCGATAAGCAATAGCTTATCCCTCCTGCATTACCAAGTTTTTTATACGATTCGAGTGATTTTTCGAAGTATGTTGTGGCTTTATCAATCTCTTTGTTGTTAGCATAGTATATGGCCAAATTATCGGTACAGTAGACTGAGATTGGTGGTTGGTTAATTTGGTCTGCTAAATTGCGAGCAATTTCGATATTTTCTAGGGCATTAACACTACTAGTTGTTTTTAGTGAAAGAACACTGTGTTTAGCTAATGCCAAAGAGAATAAGTATTTTTCGGCATCGGTTGCGTTGATAATCCAGTTATAAATAGATGCGGAGTCTACTAGATTGGCAGGGATGGATTGTTTATACCAGAATAAAGCGCTGTCTGCATTTGTTTTCTCGAAGTAATCGCCTAGTTGAATTTTTATCTGCATTTTTGCTGCTTCAACTTTCTGAATAGTCATTAATCTTCGGAGACTATCTGCATAGTTCTGCGTTTGCGCATTGGAGAGTATGATTGTGCAAACAGAAAGTATTATTAGTATGGCAAGTTTTTTCATGCTCGGGGTTATTGGGAATACTTTTGCTGATATTGCTTATACAAATTTAATAAAAATATGCACTATTTATTCGTTTTCCTTATCACTTACAAATGCCTTGCCATAAAGCACAGCAGGCTCTGTAATTTGCGAATAATCAGACGGTTGATTTATGTATAGCGTAGGGCTGTGTTTTGTTATTTTGACAAGAGTCTATTT
>CAZTVB010000141.1:0-6838 GCA_964616315.1 uncultured Rikenellaceae bacterium | reverse complement strand
TTATTTTTGCAATCTATTTAAAATCCGCTAAGCGGCATAAATAAAGTTGGGAGCAATAGTAAAAATCCAACAATAATCAGAATTATCATTAGCGGTAAAAACCAACGAAACCATTTGTTGTAAGGAACCTTGGCGATGCTTAAAACACCAACCATTACACCAGATGTAGGGGTGATTAGGTTTGAAAACCCTCCGCCTAGTTGATAAATCGTAACTGTGGCTTGGCGGCTAATTCCAATTAAATCGGAGAATTGTGACATTAAGGGTATTGTAAGTGCCGCTTTTGCGGAACCCGATGCAATAATAAAGTTGAGTAGAATGTAGAAAACATACATAATTGCAACTGATGTAACCGTTCCATAGCCTTTCATAGCCTCTGCCGAGTAGTTAAGAAGAGAATCAATAATCCTGCCTTCTTCTAGAATTACAACAATTCCACTGGCTAAACCTACCACCAGCGCAGCTGACATAATGTCTTTTGCTCCCTCAATGAATAATCGGGCTAATTGGTTTGCATTTTTGCCAAATGCGATTCCTGCAAGTAATCCCATAACAAGGAAGAGCGTTGCAATCTCCTTGATGTACCAGCCGTATCCCATAACTCCAACAATGAGGAACAGGATTGTGAAAAGTAGTATGTTTACAATGAAAAGTTGAACCGAATGACGCATAGCAAGTATTCCAACTAAAATCCAAATTCCTGTGGCAATTGGAATGATTGGTGCAGAAACTGTACTTTGTCCAATAACCAAATGGCTAATAGGGTAGAAGTATGAAAAAATTGCAAGTACAATTGTCAATCCTACAAAAACTCCCCATGCGCTTTTTTCGGCCTTGGTTTTCGTGCCGTTTTCCTCGTGTGCTGCTTTGTGTCGCCAGTACTCATCAATTTCGTAAACAGGCGATAGTTTTGGATTCTTTTTAATCCTATTGGCATACCATAATACGTAACCAATTCCAACAGAGTTTATTACTAGCCAAATAACAAATCTGTATTCGATACCAGAAAAAAGTTGAACACCCGAAAGTCCCTGTGCAATACCAATTGTGAATGGATTCAGCAGTGCGCTTGCAAAACCAAGACCCGCTCCCAAAAAGCAAAGACTAACTCCAACAATTGAGTCGTAGCCCATACTAATTGCCAACGGGACAAAAATTACCACAAAGGCTATTGTTTCCTCGCTCATACCAATTACTGCCCCGAAGAAACTGAAGCAAATCATAATAAGCACAATTACTAGGTTGTTTACACCTATGATTTTTAATGGCTTAAACCTTTCTATTCGTTTTGTAAAGTTGAGGAAAGAGAAAATTGCCACATCCAATGCTTTACTCTCGTTGAGGAGCCAGAATGCGCCACCAATCATAAGGATATAAAAGATGATATCGTAGGTGCGTTTCATTCCTTGGAAAATGGATGTGAATACCTGCCAGGTTTGTGGGCTATTATCAACCTCGTGGAATGAGCCCGGAACAATTACGCTACGGTCGATTCCGTTGATATTTTTAACTTCGCGGGCAAATTCACCACCCGGAACAAACCAGGTGAGCAATGCGGCAAATACTATAAGCGAAAAAATAATAACATAGGTATGCGGAAACTCACGTTTCTTCTTTTGCTGCTCCATAATTTCAAAATTTAAAGGCTAAAAATAGTGATTTCGGTTTAAATCCAAACTAACTAGATATACAAATAAACGGAGTATTGCCCTTAACGTGGGTTCGACTTGGTGTAAATTTGGAATGAATAGTTGGAGTAGTGGAGTGTTGAATTGATGGATTGTTTTTTCTTGTCTTATTCTCTCAATTACTTAATCTCTCAATTGTTCAATATCTGAATTACTCAATTCCCACTAACTAAGATTCATCCGCTCAATAATCAAAGGCAAATCGCTGGGCGTAATAATTCCAACCACGGGACTATTGGGTTGACCGTTCTTGGTGACCAGAACCGCTTGAATGTATGTGCCTCGCTTTATGGAGTTTTTGAACATTCCTACAAGTGAGATTATGTCGATATTTTCGCCAATTATGCAGTAATCGGTTTTCTCGGTGAATGGAACTAACTCGGAGATTTTTGTTCCATTAATATCAACCTTATTCTGCTTTTTGCTGGTTAACCAGCGCGATATTGTTTTTGCAGTTATCAAGCAGATTACTGAGCCCTTGTCAATAACTGGGCAACGCATAATGTTTTTTTCGGAGAATGTTGTAAGCAAATCAAATATTGAACCATCGGACGATGTGAAGTATGGATTCTTAATCATTACCGATGATACCCTGGGTGGGTTGTGCAATAGTGAATGGATATGACGAATTTCCTTTATTACATCGTTATGTGGCTCTGCGATTACAAAGTTCTCTCGGCGAGTGTGTACTATGGCGTTTCGAAGCTGGGAGAATTCCTTTAAATCCGATGCATACTGATTCACCACCGCATTTATACCTCTAGCTTTGCGAAGCAAGTCGGAAAAGGTGCTGTGAAATTCATCGTTGCAGATTGTTTTTAGTTTCTGCTCAATTTCAGAGAAAAGTTCAATGAATATTTCGGAGTTGGGTTTTATTTCAGCCATTTTAGTACAATTTAAACTTGGCTTAAAGGTATGAAATTGTTGTTGATTTGAGGAAGGTGACGAAGTAAAATGAATTGGATGAAGGTAAAGGAATGAATGTTGGATTGCAAATTCCTCTATCTTCCTCTAACTTCTTTTATCTTCCTTTTATTCCTTCATTCTCTCTTTCAGAAATAAAACTATCTCATCCTCCTGCTCTGGATGAAACCATTTAATTTCATTATCTCTTGCCCACCATGTTAGTTGGCGCTTGGCGTATCGGCGCGAGTTGCGTTTTATGAGTTCAATGGCTGTTTCGAGGTTGTGTTTTCCGTCAAAGTAGTCGAAAAGTTCTCTGTAGCCTACAGTGTTTAATGCGTTGAGGTGTTTAAGTGAATATAGTTGCTTTGCCTCATCGAGCAAGCCTTGCTGAATCATCTCATCAACCCTTAAGTTGATTCGGTTGTAAAGTTCATCCCTGTCGCGATTTAGTCCAATCTTAATTATTTGGAATGGCCTTTTTTTATTTGGATTTGTAAGGAACGATGTGTAAGTTTTTCCTGTTTGCAAGCACACTTCCAAACCTTTTAATACACGTTGAGGGTTTTTTAGGTCAACGGAGTTATAGTATTCTGGGTCTAACAGCTTTAGTTGAGCACGTAGACTCTCAATTCCATCATTTTTAAGTTGTTCAAGCAGCGATTGGCGTAATTCGGCATCAGGAGTTGGGAAATCGTCAATGCCATTACAAAGTGCATCAATATATAATCCAGAGCCACCAACTAGCATTGCAGCGTTGTGAGTTTTGTATATATCGTTTAGGAGATTAAGCGCATCAATTTCAAACATTCCGCAGCTATAGCGCTCGGTAACTGACTTGTGCCCAATAAAGTGATGTGTAGTCGAATTTAATTGGTCATCTGTAGGAACTGCTGTTCCAATTTTCATCTCCTTGAAAAACTGCCTTGAATCCGATGAAATGATAGGGGCATTGAACGTGTTGGAAAGCGAAATGCTAAGGTCAGTTTTACCAACACCCGTGGGACCAAGAAGTACTATTAAGTAATTGTTAAATATTAGATTTTCAGACACAAGATTTCAGATTTTAGATACAAGATTTCAAACTCAGACATTTTTATGTCTGGTGTCTATTGTCTGATTTCTATTATCTATATTGATTATTCATCACCACCATCAAATCCTTCAGCACCAAACTCGTCAGGGTCGAATTCGCCAAAGATATCATCAATCTCATTTTCCTCCTCAAAATCGTCCGCAGGCATTGCCACAGAATCGTCGGCAAGTTGAACTGGAGGTTCACCAACCGATGCGGAGCAAATAGGATATTTTACACCTTTTGCTGGCTCAAAAATATCGAGTAATTCAATAAATAGACTATTGTCTGTGAAAATATCGTAAACGTAAAGCAGACGCTCCTTTCTATCCTTAATTAACTCACAAATCTTAACGGATTCCATTGGGATTGCAGCCATATCACCCTCATTCTGCATATCGAGCAGGGTGAGTTCCATTCCTTTATTCCAGTGCTCATCGGCAAGGAAGAACGATGCCAGTTGGGTTGGGTCAAAGCCCAAGTTATCCTGAATGGCATTGTGGAATGTAAGAAATGTTTGATTTGAATCAACCTCATAATCACGAAGGAAAGCTTTATCATCCGCCGAAATCATTCTGAATTTGTAAATCATACCTGAATTTGTTTCTGCAAAAATAGTAAGAGTTTACGTTATAGCGCAACTTTTTGAAATTTATGAATTTAAAATTTTCTAGAACCTCGCTCTTACAGCAACAATAAAGTTTAACCCCGGTGCAACAATTCCAGATGAGTATGGACGATAGCGTTGATTTGTGATGTTCTCAATATCACCCGAAATTGCTAATGTTTTGTTGATTTGGTACTGCGACCTTAAATTTAGGGTGTACCAACTTGGTGAATAAGGTTTTCCGTTAGAATCAATGGCATAAATATATGGTTTGCCTCGCTCTTCCTCAGCCAGATTTGCATATGAAACCTCTCCGCTAAAGTTGGCAAATAGTTCTATCTTTAGTTTCTTTCCCATATAGGTGAGTTTGGTAACTCCAAACCAAGGCGTTGCATGGCGAAGAGGACTTGTGGTACCATTATCAATTTCTTCGGTTCCTTTCTGATAGTTAAATCTGGACGATAGCATCAGTTGTTTGGTTAACATCAACTCAAAATCGGCTTGAATTCCCCATACTTTGGCGTAAGCAGCATTTTGAATTGATTGGACTTGGCTTAATTCACCATCGTACATTATGCTATCTTGCCCATTAAATAGGTCGTTGCGTTTTACCATTGCATTATCTAGAAGGGTATAGAATGCATTAACATCTATTTCGAAATAATCACCAAGTGTTTTTGTGATACCAATCTCTGCATTGTAAGCATATTCAGCATCTAGGTCTGGGTTTGGAACAATAACTGTTCCTGGCGAAGAATCGAATACTTTGCCTAAATCATCAACATTGGGCGAACGGAATCCTGTGGATAGGTTTGCGTTTAACTTCCAACTGTTTGTTGGTGTGTAAATTAAGCCAGCAGAACCTGTGAGCGCACCTTTGTTTATATTGGCTTTTGAGTAAGGGAATGGGTAAAAGGTATTATTGAATCGTGCATTTAGAACATACTGGTTATAACGTGTTCCTATTTGAAAACCTAACTTTTCGCCAAGTTTTGTGTGGTATGTAAGGTAAGCGGCATAGGAGTACCATTCCGATTTTGGATAGCGCGAAGGTCCGTCAACTTTAACTCCTGAAGTAATGTCTTTATCAGTTCCGGTTGATTTAATATCGTTGAACAGAACTTCTAAGCCATAAAAGATTGCCTGTTTTTCTTGTATCGATTTTTTAAAATCGAGATTAAGGTTGAGCGCTTGAACATTTTCAACCCTACTCTTTAATGTGTTCCCTTTAAAATTCCTATCGTTTCGGCTTTCCTCGAATAACTGATGCGCTGCATTTACTGTAAGTTTATCGTAAAGGGTATTGCTTGCTGTATTCTCAATGTTGACATTGTTCATAAGCCAAACCTGTGGGCCATAGTACCACTCTGCGCTACGGGGTAATCCATTTTTGTAGGCAATTAAACGGTCGTATCGGTCGTAGTTCGATGTGGTGGAGTAGTGCAGGCCATAGTTTATGTTCCAGTTATTATTAGGAACGTAGGCTATCTTTTGCATTAGGTTGATTTGTGAGTAACCAGTTGGTTGTTGGATTCTTGAGTTTGAATTTTTTACAACAGTGTCAATTCCATTCTCACGCTTAACATATTCTTTTCTCAAATACTCATCCGGACCATTTTTGCCCATTGTAACATCGCCGTAACTGGTGTAGGTAAAACTTGTAAGTGATGCCCATTTTGTCCAGCCCAAGTTGATATCTACATGACCAGTTTTTTCAGTATTTGCCGATGAATAGCGCGATGCAAAGTTTCCGCTAACATCAAACTTGTTATTGGTTGATGTTTTTGGTGAGAGTGAATAGAAACTCATAACTCCACCAATGGCATCGCTTCCATAGATTACTGAACTTGGCCCGAAAACAACCTCAGCTTTTTCAACAGCAAAAGCATCGAGCGATATTACGTTTTGCAGATTTCCGCTACGGAAAATGGCGTTGTTCATTCGTACACCATCAACAACAATAAGCAGCCTATTGGTAGCAAAGCCCCTAATCATAGGACTACCACCACCTTGCTGGCTTTTCTGGATAAAAACATCGCCAGTTGCACCAAGCAAATCTGCAGTTGTTTGAGGGTTGTTGAATGCTATTTGCGCTTGTCTGGTTGTGGTAATTTTTACAGGAACATCCCTTTTTGCTTGTCCCCATCGGTTGGCCGATACAACAACTTGGTCAATTGAGAATATTGAGGGGTTAAGAGAAATCTCAAAATTATCTGCTAAAAGTTCTTGATAGGTAGTTCTTTTTACTGTGTAACCAATTATCCTAATTTCCATCCATTCCGAATTTTTGAATTCGGATATATCCGCTTGGCCTGAAGAATTGGTTATGGCTTGTGTGTTGGTAATATTGCAAACAATAGTTGCAAATTCAATAGGATTTGAAGTTTCTTTATCTTTTATAATAATTGTTTGGGCACTAATTTGGCTAAAACAAAAAAGAAGAAGGATGTTTAAGAATACTTTCATTGATTTAAATATTTTAAAGATTTATTTTTTTGAACATACATTAACTAGAAGCCTTTAATATTGATAAGTGTGGGTAGATCAATTTGTCTGTTTATATTA
>CAZTVB010000140.1:0-6843 GCA_964616315.1 uncultured Rikenellaceae bacterium | reverse complement strand
ATTATAAATAGGCCTTATTTTCTAAAATATTTAACAATTATTACAAAAAACAATAAAAGGGAAACCACAATGGCGAACGATAACCGATTATTTGAAGTTTGTTTCATACCAATTAACTGGCTCGATAGCATATTCTCATCAACAAACTTAGAATCGGGCAAGTTACGCCAATGCCATTTGCCAATTATAGTTCCATTGTAAAGTAGAAGTAAACCAGGGTTTGAACGAATTATCGTTTTAAGGGTGACCTCATCGGCAGTAACAAACTGAAAGGGAATTGCGTTTTCCTCAGCAAAACGCAAAATCTCATCATGCGATGTTGAAGTAGCACAAACAAAGCCATAACCGTGTTCTTTTGCCTTGTAGTATAGTTCAGTAAACTTTTTAAATGAGTTAGTGTTTGACCTATCAAGTCTGGTAGAAACCACAAGGAAATTATAACCACTTGCATTTACAAACTCCTCAGTAATATCCCTACCCTCATGTGTTACTAAAGCGAAATTATGAATTGGAGGTGTATATCCGCTTTTAACAAGGGTTGATTTTGAATCCACAAATGTCCAGGTTGAATCGTTCCAAGGGTAGTTGCTCTCATCGAACTCCTTAACTACTCCATCCTTCTGATAGTATAACAAAGTGCTGTACTCATCGGCAGGAGCACCTTCAGGTATTATCATATCGTTATGAATATTTACGCCAATTTTATATGGACGAAAATCGTAAAGGGGCAAATTGTAATATCCGTAAATTGAGGGTAAAAACGAAATAACAAGAAGCAATCCAGATAAAACATATTTTCTCCATTTGGGATAGTATTCCTCAAAGTTATTCCTCTTTATGAATAGCAACAACGCGGCAGCAAAAAACAGAATGTTTTTATAGAATGTTTGCCAGTTTGAGAGATGAATGGCATCGCCAAAGCAACCACAATCGGAAACTGGATTAAATATTGCCAGAACTAATGTTAACGGAGTGAAAACTAGCATAAACAGAAATGCACCCCAAGCGGCTAAGCGTAACTGAACACCAAATAGCAAAAGTAAGCCAATGGCCAACTCCGCAGCACAAAGCACAAACGAAAAAGTAAGAGAGAGAGAGTCTAAAAAGTTAAGATGAAATGCCATAAAGTAATCGTGAAACTTATAGGCTGAACCTAGCGGGTCAACTCCCTTAACGAACCCCGAAAATATAAATACAACAGCCAGCAAATAACGGCTAATAGTTATAATGTGCTTCATATTTATAAGTTTAGATTAATTATACTACTTCAACAATCCATGTACCTCAATGGATTCCATAATTTTTTCAAAAATTTCGTTAGGTTTTTGCATTTGTCCCTCAGGGGTATTGCATTTAATAACCTTAAAACAATAGTCAATACTCTCTTGTTCGAGGTAAACTTTGCGCACCCGTTCCTGAAAACTTAAATCCTTCTCGTGAATATCATCTTTTCCTTGAAGATATCCCCTATCATCGCCTGAGCGTTGCTCGGTTAACCTAGTTTTGGTGAACTCGAAAGGAACATCTAGGAATATATTTAAGTCAGGTTTTGGGATTTTAAAATAATCGAACTCCAATTTAAAAATCCAATCGCGCAAAGCGCTGCGCTCCACATTTGTATTTTGTTTTGCACACTGAAAAGCGATATTGGAGTAAACATACCTGTCAAGCAGAACAACATGCCCTTGATTTAACCACTCCTGAACAGTTTTTGCAGCATCCATCCTATCGGTAGCGTAAAGCAGAGCAACCACATAGGGGTCAACCTGATTAATTTCACCCAAATCGCCGCGCAGAAACCGAGCAATAAGTTCACCAAAGAAAGGCGCTTCTACCCTTGGGAAATGCAGAAAGTGAGTTGGAATACCCTTTTGGGTAAAATGATTATTTAAAAGATTAATCTGGGTAGATTTTCCAGCACCATCGAGCCCCTCAATCACAATCAAAGCCATTGTATATCTGTTTTTTATTTAAAATTGACGAATTAAAAGTAATAACCTTAGCAATTTTTAAATCAATGTTTCGTATTTTTAACCACAAAATACCACGCAAGATAGAAAAAAATGGAACAAATTGGGTCGCATTTTAAACAAAGGCAAACCATTACTAGTAATGGTAAAATAATTAGCGTTGCAAAGCCTATGGTTATGGGAATTGTGAATGTTACAAACGATTCCTTTTTCAGTGCTAGCCGTTTCCGTTTCAGTTATACCATTGCCCGCAGAGCAGCGCAAATCCTCTCCGAGGGAGGAACCATTATTGATGTGGGCGCTTGCTCAACACGGCCAGGTGCTACGGTAGTTTCGGAAGAAATTGAACTGAAACGGCTATCTAAATCGCTCAACGGTATTAAGAAAAAATTCCCCGAAGCCATTGTTTCCGTTGATACTTTTAGAGCCAATGTAGCTCGCAAAATGGTGGAGGATTTTGGAGCCAATATTATTAACGATATCTCGGCTGGCGAAATGGATGCCAAAATGTTTGAAACCATTGCAGAATTAAAAGTTCCATACATTCTAATGCATATGAAAGGAACGCCAGATAATATGCAAAAGAATCCTAATTACGACAATGTTATCAAGGAGATATTCATCTACTTCAACGAAAAAATTGAAAAACTCAAACGTTTAGGTGTTAACGACATTATTATTGACCCCGGATTTGGTTTTGGAAAAACCATTGAACATAACTACACCATACTTAAAAACCTTGATGCCTTTAAACTTTTTGAACTACCAATCCTTGCGGGACTATCACGCAAATCGATGATTTACAAGTCGCTTAGTACAATCCCCGAAAAGGCATTGAACGGAACATCGGTACTAAATACCATTGCTTTGAATAATGGTGCAACAATTCTAAGAGTTCACGATGTTAAAGAGGCTGTAGAGACTATAAAACTTCTTGAGCTAACACAAAAACAACCCGATTTTCAGTATTTATAGCATAAAGTATGATTCCTGCATTTTTCCAACTCTTTATTACAATCCGCGTACTCGATATTATCGATGTAATCCTTGTGGCTTTTCTGCTCTACCAAATATATATGCTAATTAGAGGCACAGTTGCTATCAATATTTTTAGCGTGATTGTGGTGCTTTATATAATTTGGCTTGTGGTTCGGGCATTAAATATGGAGCTGCTAAGCGGTATCCTTGGGCAAATAATTGGAGTTGGAGTTATTGCCATAATAATAGTATTCCAGCAGGAAATTAGAAAGTTCTTGCTTTTTATTGGGACGCGGTATATGTCCAAAAGCAAATTTTCCCTTGAAAATCTACTCTTTCCAAAACAAAAAAACGATGAAGCACCTGTAAATATTGATGCAATAGTTAAAGCTTGCCGAAATATGTCGGAAACTAAAACGGGTGCACTAATAGTAATTGCACGCAAATCTGAACTTCAACTTTATGCCGAAACTGGCGATACTATTGAAGCGGAAACATCAAGTCGTTTGTTGGAAAATATATTCTTTAAGAATAGCCCGCTGCACGATGGTGCTGTAATTATTGTTAACGATAAAATTCACGCTGCACGCTGCGTACTCCCTGTAACAGAAAATATCAACCTCCCTCCTCAGTATGGAATGCGACATAGAGCAGCCGTTGGAATTAGTGAAATTACGGATGCTATAGTAGTGCTAGTATCCGAAGAAACAGGGAAAATAAGCTTTGTATCGCATGGAAGCATTAAATATGGCGTAACAGCACAGGAACTGAAAGCACTTCTCGAAAACAACCTATCAAATATAACAAAATAAGCAACTTACATAGTTTGCTAAATAAGGCTCTTTTTATTCGGATTTTATGCTTAAAAATCATACATTTGAACTCTTGGGACAAAAATTCGATGTACTATGATTAAGTATTCTGTTACAAAGTCCGATAAGACTTTGAATGGTGAGATTGCCCTTTCGCCTAACAAACCAATGAACTACAAGTATTTAGTATTCAGAATTCTAAAAAGTTCGAACCTTACACAACGCATCACAACAGAATCGGAAGATGCCCGAATACTCGATAAAAACTTGCTAAACGAGGGTATCAAGAAAAACAGAGGATCTTCCGCCAAAGCAATTCGTCATATTAGGTCGTTCATCAGCTACTTTGGTGGAGAGTGGGTTATGTCCTCCTCCGATATAATTAAGGATAATTCATTCGTAAAAATTGCCAAAGTTTTACAGAAATTCGGACTGAATGTATCGTACGAGGAACGCTCAGGCAGACCACCATACAAAATTGTTGGCAAAAACCTAAAAGGTAAAATACTTAGGGTTGATAGTTCAATTAATAGCAAAGTAATTGAAGCGAAACTATTACTCTCCCCTAGCCTATCATCCGAGATGATTCATGAACTAAAAGAGCATATCATCCAATCGGGCTATGTTGAAATGACCTTAAGAGCATTGCAATATTTGGGCGTTAATACGGATTGGAAAGAGGAAGAAATTCTTGTAGAACACGAAAGTTCTGATGGCTCACAGCTAGTAATTGAGTCGGACTGGAGTATGGCATCTTACTGGTACGAAATGGTTGCGCTTGCGCAAAAAGGAACAATCGAAATAAAAGGATTAAACTACGAGAGTTTCCAATGCGATTCTGTTGTAAAAGATATCTTTAAAGAACTAGGAGTTGATACGCAGATGTCAGCAGAATCGATAAAAATCAAACGCAAAGGAAAAGTTGTAAAAAAATTATCTCACGATTTCAGCAACTACCCCGATTTAGTCCCTGCAGTTGTTGCCACATGTGTGTGTATGGATATACCTTTCAGGTTGACAGGAATTGAATCTTTGAGGCTTAAAGAACCCGACAGGTTGGTATCCCTACAAACCGAACTAAAAAAAGTTGGTGCAAATTTGGTAGTTGAAAAACAGGAAAATAAGGAGATATTGATTTTTGATGGTAAAACAAAGTTCAAAGGAATAAAACAACTCGACTTTGATACACATAACGACCACAGAATGGCTCTTGCATTGACACCTATTTGCCTAAAAGGCATACCGCTAACCATTGAAAATCCGTGGGTAACCAACAAATCCTACACAACTTTTTGGGACGATTTGAAAAAAGTTGGATTTGAAGTAATATCATAAAAAAAGAGGCTTATCCGCCTCTTTTTAACTTTTAAACTTATGGTTTCTTCCAAACCAACGTATTGGCAATGATATCGTGAAGGGCTTGTTTCTTATCAGTAAATCCAGCAATTATATAGCCTATCCACAAAGTCATTCCCGAAATTATTTTTGCAAAATAGCGGCCTGTTGCTCTGCCAAATGTGATTCTATTGCCATTTTCATCAGTAACAATTATTCCCAATACTTTTTTCCCAATTGTACCCTGGTACTTAGAGGATTCCATCAATGCAAAGTAAAGCCAACCTGCAGCAATGCTCAATAAAATAAACAAAAATAAAGTTCCTGCAATTGCACCAGCAATTCCAATAGCTTGAGCCTCGCTAAATTCACCATCCGACGACTTAATTGCTGTATAAATAATTGTTCCAATGAATGGAATAAAAAAGATAAATTGAATTGTTCCTAGAATTGCGCCATCGAGCAAATAAGCAATAAAGCGCCACCAAAATCCTGCATATTTATTTTCCATAACTATATAAATTTAAGTTTGCTGATTGAAATACGACCTTGTATTGATTAAAAAATTGGCAAATAGTTTAACAACCTCAACATTAACTGAGTTTCCAAATTGCCTGTATGCAATCCTGTCGGTTGGATGAATCTTAAATGTGTCGGGAAAACTCTGCAATCTGGCACATTCCCGTGGTGCTAATCTACGTTTTAAAGGACCAACAATGGATGTTTGAGTTATAGCCACTAAAGCAGGAAAGTGTGTTGGTGCTTTAGCTCTCAATCCCGAAGGGCGGAAATGCATTATGGTATCCCATAGATTGGGATTTGCGGTTTTTCCTGCCTGCCACTCAAATTTCGCCTTTGCCCCTTTAAATGCAGGATTTTTACGTGCCTTCAGTAGCCAACGCAATAAAAACTTACGGTTAGCCTCGAATAGTTGCTTATTTTTAAGGATAAATGTTTGCTTCCATTTAGGGTACAAATTGAATTCATCGGCTGGGATATCCACATCAAAATAATCTGCCCAAACGGGGAATCCGGGTAAATCGCCCTTGATATTCTGAATAAACTCATTCCAAAGGTCTATAATTGACTCTTCGCTTTTACTCAGCTTATACTTTCGAGAATTCGAAGAATTTGAATCGATAACAGACAATGCATTCGAAGTCTTGTACTTTGCTGGTTTTACGGGTAAAAAAGGAAGGTCACCAATATCTTTGCGAACACAAGCAATAAAAACCCGCTCTCGGTGCTGAGGAACTCCTAAATAATGAGGACTATAAATTATTGGCTCTGGTGAAACGTTATAACCCAGATGCTTTAGATTGTAATGAATTGTTTTCCATGTATTTCCGCCATCATGTCCCGCAAGGTTACGAACATTTTCGAGCAGAATGTACTTAGGTTTATGGTACTTCACAATTCTAACAATATCGAAAAACAGCGTACCCCTAGGGTCGTTAATTCCTTTCCTATTGCCAGCCTTTGAGAACGACTGGCAAGGAAATCCTCCGCAAAGTAAATCGTGCTCAGGAATATCTTTTTCATCAACCTTTGTTATGTCGCCATACGGCTCAACACCAAAGTTATCGAGGTAAACCTTTCGGCAATCGGCATCAATATCCGATGCAAAAACGCACTCTCCGCCCAATTGGCTAAGCGCAATATGAAAACCACCTATACCGCAGAATAAATCGACAAACTTGAACTGTTTCATTGTTCAAATATAGGAAACTCAATACGTTCTACAATGG